>CAYYWN010000001.1:0-44521 GCA_964474485.1 uncultured Clostridium sp.
CATATAATATGAATGTAAATCGATCAAAGAAGGTATATGAAGGTAAAATAGAAGGTACGTTTTCGTCAGAGGATGGATTAAATTTTATAAGTTCATATAATAAAGATTTAAGTACTTTTAACCCGAAAGAATACACTATATCATTTGACTGTACCGAGTTAAATGTTTCAACTCCTGATGTGACAGCTATTCTTGAACAGTGTTATATTATGTACAAAAAGTCAGGATTTAAAAAAGTTACATTTAAAATTAAAAATAATCCCATTTTAAAAATGCAATTAAATAGATTGGCAAAGAAAACTGGATTGGAAAATTCCGAGGTTTTAGAAGTTTAACTTACAAAAAATTCAAAGGGGCTAGCCTTAGCCTCTTATTTTCATCTTCAAAATAAAATCTAATGAAGTATATTGCATAGGAGTGTTTAGCCTTAACATCAAATAATAGACCTTATATAACACATTATTTGTTAATATTTTTATTAAAGTTACAAGAGTATTGATTATTTTAAAATACGAAAGAAGATTAAATATAATAAACGGAGTGATTTTATGACAAATGTAAAAATAAAGGCTGTTGAGATTTATCACCCTAAAAATTCGGTTGATAATGAATATTTTATAAATCATTTTAAAGAGAGAGGAAAGGAAATAAACCACTTCTTAGAGATGATGGGAAGAAAGTCGAGATACATTATAAACAACGACTCTGAAAATAGCCTGACAATGGCTATTGAAGCTTCAAGAAAAGCATTAATCAAGGCTGGATTAACTGGGACAAACATTGATATGATTGTATTCTCAACACAAACTCCAGAATATACATTCCCTACAAATGCTATATTTGTACATAATGCAATAAAGGGAAAGAAAAGAGCAATTTGTCAAGATACAAATGCTAATTGTGCTGGAATGCTAGTGTCAGTTGAACAAACTTGCAGATATATGCTATCAAACCCTGATATAAAATATGCTTTAGTAGTAGGATCAGACTATAACTCTATAAATTGCAATCCTGAAGATGAAATAACATACGCTAACTATGGAGATGCTTCATCAGCTATAATCTTAGAAAAAACAGAAGAGAAAAGAGGATTTATAGATTGCCTTTATTATATTGATTCAGAAGGGTGTAAGAATATCATGTTCCCAGCATGTGGATTATCAAATATATATAACCCACATATGAAACCAAATGACATTCAAATAAAATGGACTCCTTTTGATGGTACTTGTTCTATAGCCTCGGCTATAAATGACATGAAATATTTAATAGAGAAATATAATATTGAAAATGACCAAGTAGGAGCCTTCTGTTTATCTCAATTTTCTGAGAATAATATAGACTTAATTCAAAAAGAACTAAACATAGATAAAGATAAATTCATCTATGTTGGTAATGAGTTTGGATATACTGGTACAAGTAGTCCATTTTTGGCCCTTCATAAAGGAATTGAAGCTGGAACTATTAAGAAAGATGATTATATAATCTTTTGGTCAGTTGGGGCAGGGTGGCAAATAATTACTATGCTATTTAAATATTAATAAGAAGAGCCTCATTACCGAGGCTCTTCTTTTGTTATTCCAAAGAATATTGTTGCCAGTTTTTGAATACAGTCATTTGATCCTATATGAAAGATCAGCCTTACCTTTAACTACTTCTAACACACAAGCTGTTTCCTTATGAAATAAAAGCACCTCTGCCTCTGGTATAAACTTTTCTGCATAAACCCAGTTCCCCTTTAAAAGTTGTATCAACTTAAATCTAATTAAATTACATCAGGCATTATTTAGGTTATGATAGAGCATCTGCAAATACAATTGTTAAAGAAGCTGACATATCTAAAGGTCTTCTCTTTCACTATTTTGGAGCTAAATCTAACTTATTTATGTACTTATATAATTACTGTGTTGAAACTATAAAAAAAATCTATATGATAATGTAAATTTAAATGATGGGGATATTTTAAACCGTATCCAGGACATTATATTAAAAAATTATGTTATTAAAAAAGCATCCTAGAATTTTTGATTTTATTAAACAAGCTTATAATGAATCCAATGTTCAGATAAAAGAATTCATTATTAAAAAATCACGGTGTATTAAGTGAAGAGTTAAAAATTAGTGTCTTAAATACTATTGATTATTCTTATTTTTAAAAAGGACTAGATATAGAAAAAACCATGGTGGTTATTTATAGTACTTTAGAGAGTATATCCATGATGGAACTAAAAAAAACTAGTTTCAACATGAATGAAGTGGTAAAATAATTAAATGAATATATCGATTACTTTAGATACCAATTTTATAATAAAGATTTCATAAAAAGAATGATAGATAGAAACCACCTTCTTTATCATAAAATTTAGTTACTACTAAATTTATACCAAAAAAGTGGCTTCCTTATCATCTTCGAATAATTTTTTTTCATTATATAGTTATTAGTTTTACTGCATCTTCTCCCATTTTAAATCATAATTTACTTTCTTGTCATTTCCAGAATAAATAACGATATAGTATTTCCCTGGCTCTAAAGTTTCCTCGCCATAATATAAACTTTCATTAAAATATTTTGGATAACTTATATAATCTTTTAAATCCTTTTCCTTATATAACAAGTAATTCAAATTATCATTCTGCAATTTATTCAAAGATATCTTCACCTTTGACTTTTCATCTACATTAAAATAAAAAATATCTTCATCTCTATTTTCAACTAAACCTTTTACACTTGCTTTATTTAAAATAGGGCCATTTGCATTTTCAAAATTATTATTAGGCTCTATTTCATTTGGAAAAGACTCTGGATCTGGATTACTAGAACTTTTCTTTACATTTACTTTTGCTGTGTTAACAGCTTCCATTCCCATATCATCTACTATTTTTAATGTTACAGTATATTCTCCTTCACTTGCATAGACATGAGTAGGATTCTTTTGATTACTCATTTCATTGTCACCAAAATTCCATTCATATTTTACAATATTTCCATTCTCTGTTTTCGATCCTTCACTAGAAAAATTAATAGCTTTTCCTACCTCTCCTGCATAAGGTCCATTAATTTGAGCTACAGGTTTTGATGGCTCAACACTTCCATTAGTATCCGACAAGTATCCTCTAAATACAATATCAAATTTATAATGGTAGTTTTCATCAAGTCTCCAATTAACAAAATAACTTGTAGTTGTTTTATATCCGCTCCATCCTTTTTCATCTAACTGTTTTAAACAGTTATTAGCTACTACTTTCATTTTTTCCATATCCATAAGCTTTCCATTGTAGTATTCTCCTGTATAAGTTCCTTTAACTTCAAAGGTATTGAAAAATTGAGATTTCTTTTCTGTAGCATTCACATCTCTTATTCCACCTAAACTTTCAATATCTCTTTTAACTTCATCTAAGGATTTATTTGAATGTTCTTTAATGTAATCATCAGATACTAGTGGAATTGTAAACTTATCGTAGTCATTATGTAACTTTTCCATAAATTTGTGGTATTTTTGGTTTAAATAAGGATCTCCTTTTAATGTTTGAACATATTCATCGAAACCTTTAGGATCATTTTTCATCAAATAGTCTTTTAATTTAGAATATTTTTCAAAATCATGATTTATAAAGTAATTCATTAAATAGTAAGCATATGAATAAAAATCGAATCCATCATTATAGGATGAGTTTAAAGTCTTTTCTACAGAATATCTTTGATCTACAGGTCTCGACATTAAATTAGAAACCATTGATTTTCTAGTTTTTATACCTTCTGTACGTGTAGATCCAGCATAAAGTTCTGCTTCACCCTCTTCGTACCATGTTAATCTATCATTACCATGTATAGGTCCTCCCCATAAACCAGGCACCACATATCTACCTTGAAGATAATGTGTAAACTCATGTCTAAATAATTCTTCTAGTGTATATATGCTTTCCTCTGAAGTTCTTTCATATGTATAGAAAGTACCTGATTGCTCTATGTACATTCCTCCATTATCAGTACCAAGTCCATTAAGTGCATAGTTCATTTTATACTCTCTTGGATTACTATAAATAACAATGGTAAGCACTTCATCTACATGATTTTCTTCTAATGCCTCATCCCTTCCAATATTCCTAAAATATTGGGCACTTACTTCTTTAGAGGCCCAGTATAATCTCTTTACTTTTTCCTCTGTAACACCCTTTCCAGCCTTGATAATAAGCTGGTCATTATCAAATTTATAAACATTTGGATAATATTTACTTTCACCTTCTTCTTTTATCTTCCTCATATCCAACTTATTTCCGTCTGCATCAATGCCTTTGTACTCATTATTGATTACTTTTACAGCTTCAAAAAATTGTTCTCCTAAATACTGATTAGATTTTAATACATTAGTAATAACTTCTATAGCCTTTTTAGGATTGGAATGAAACTTCCCAACGGTTGCTATAGAAAAAATTCCATTGTTAATCACCCAACCTGTATCTTCGTTTATTTGTACTTCTAAAGCAATTTTTTCTATCTCATTAATAAATCCATCAATTTTTCCACCCCATTTGGTTTGTAATGGATCTATTTCTCTATTTTCATATCGAATATAAGAGCCTAGATCGTATTCCACGCCTCTTAATATACTATAGATAGCCTTACTTTTGCTTTTCACTTTACAGTTTTCTACCAAATCTCTATTAAATTGATCCATTACAGTGGTAAGGCTAGCTACTAGTTCGCCATCTGAAGATGCATTTCCTATCAAAGCACCTACAGAATTCACCACTTCATCTTGCACTTCTGTTCCTAATTCAAATTTTGGATTAGCAACAATTTGTTTTAAAGCAGGAATACATTTATCTTTATACTCTCTTGTATTTAAATAAGAAAGTTCAGAGTTATAAAATCCCAAATAATATCCTGCTCTCAAAACTTCCACTAAAGTTGGAATTCCTTTTTTATCATTTTCAGTGAACTGACTTCCTCTTGTATAGAGTTCATTGATGATAGCTTGTACTCTTTCTTTGTCGCCAAAAAATTGTGTAGATCCAGCACTCTTTTCAAACAGTCCTGGAATATTATGCCATTGGATGGTTACCAAGGTATTCACAAGAGTTTCGTAATTCATGGAATTCAGTTCATCAAAAGAATAACTCTTTCCTGAATTTCCATTTCTTTCTAATCTTCGTTCTGGTAACTTAGCTTCTGGTTCCTCTGATTTATCTAATAATATTTCTATAGGCAATAGTACATCGTTAAGTTTTGCCTCTTCTGATTTATTTTCTACCTCTCTGATATTAAAATCATTAGGTAAATTCTCGTTTGATAATTTACTTGATGTAGCTGCATAGACTACACTAGTTTGGAAGTTAAAGACAGTTAGTAGTTGTACAATTAATACTGCTAAAACAAGAGCTGAAAATGGTCTTTTTTTCATAGGTCGGCACTCCTTTTCTGTATTTTCATATTTGTGCTATACGACATAAAATTGAAAATGTTATTTTTTTTAAGATATCATGAAAAAGTTTCTTAGTCAAGCATACTTTACATATTCTTACTTTATTATACTTTATAATAATATAACAACAAATCTACCATTGATATACTTATTGAATCTATATTTACGCGTAGGCAACCTAGAGCATTAATGATTTATAGTGATTAAGGAACACAATATACCTCAAAGGCATTTACTTATAAAAAAAGATGGAAACCACCTCTTTTGGCATCAAATTTAATTACTACTAAATTTATACTAAAAGGATGGCTTCCTTATCATTTTCGAATAATTTTTTCATTATATAGCTATTAACTTTACTGCATCTTCTCCCATGTTAAATCATAATTTATTTTCTTGTCATTTCCAGAATAAATAAGGATATAATATTTACCCGGCTCTAAAGTTTCTTCGCTATAAGATACATTTCCATTAGAGTTCTTTGGATAACTTATATAATTTGCTAAGTCACCTTCTTTATATAATAGATAAGTTAAATTATCATTTTGTAATTTATTCAAAGATACTTTTACCTTTGACTTTTCATTTAAATTAAAATAGAAAAAATCTTCATCTCCATTTTCAACTAACCCTTTTATACTTGCTTTATTTAACATCGGTCCATTTGCATTTTCAAAATCATTATTAGGCTCTATCTCATTTGTCAAAGGTCCTGGATTTGGATTATTAGGATTTTTCTTTACATTTACTTTTGCTGTGTTAACAGCTTCCATTCCCATATCATCTACTATTTTTAATGTTACAGTATATTCTCCTTCACTTGCATAGACATGAGTAGGATTCTTTTGATTACTCATTTCATTGTCACCAAAATTCCATTCATATTTTACAATATTTCCATTCTCTGTTTTCGATCCTTCACTAGAAAAATTAATAGCTTTTCCTACCTCTCCTGCATAAGGTCCATTAATTTGAGCTACAGGTTTTGATGGCTCAACACTTCCATTAGTATCCGACAAGTATCCTCTAAATACAATATCAAATTTATAATGGTAGTTTTCATCAAGTCTCCAATTAACAAAATAACTTGTAGTTGTTTTATATCCGCTCCATCCTTTTTCATCTAACTGTTTTAAACAGTTATTAGCTACTACTTTCATTTTTTCCATATCCATAAGCTTTCCATTGTAGTATTCTCCTGTATAAGTTCCTTTAACTTCAAAGGTATTGAAAAATTGAGATTTCTTTTCTGTAGCATTCACATCTCTTATTCCACCTAAACTTTCAATATCTCTTTTAACTTCATCTAAGGATTTATTTGAATGTTCTTTAATGTAATCATCAGATACTAGTGGAATTGTAAACTTATCGTAGTCATTATATAACTTGCCCATAAAATCTTGATATTTTTGATTTAAACTATAATCACTCTTCAATGTTTGTACGTATTGATCAAAGCCTTTAACATCATTTTTCATTAAATAGTCCTTCAATCTAGAATACTTTTCAAAATCATGATTTATAAAGTAATTCATCAAATAATAAGCGTATGAATAGAACTCGAATCCATCATTATAAGATGAGCTTAAAGTTTTTGATACAGAATATCTTTGATCTACAGGTCTCCACATTAAATTAGAAACCATGGATTTTCTAGTTCTTATACCTTCTGTACGTGTAGATCCAGCATAAAGTTCTGCTTCACCTTCTTCGTACCATGTCAATCTATCATTAGCATGAATGGTCCCTCCCCATAAGCCAGGAACCACATATCTACCTTGAAGATAATGAGTAAATTCATGTCTAAATAATTCTTCTAGTGTATATATACTTTCCTCTTCGGTTCTTTCATAGGTATAGAAAGTTCCATCTTGCTCAATGTACATTCCACCGTTATCAGTATTAAGCCCATTAAGTGCATAGTTCATTCTATACTCTCTTGGATTGCTATAAATAACAATGCTTAGAACTTCATCCACGTTATTTTCCTCTAAAGCCTCATCCTTTCCAATATTTCTAAAATATTGGGAACTTACTTCTTTTGACGCCCAGTATAATCTCTTTACTTTTTCTTCTGTAACAGCCTTTCCAGCTCTTATTACAACTTTGTTATTATCAAATTTATAGGTGTTTGGATAATATTTGTTTTCACCTTCAGTTCTTATCTTTTCCATATTAAGTTTATTTCCATCTGCATCAATGCCTTTATATTCACTATTTACACCGTTTACAGCTTCAAAAAATTGTTCTCCTAAATACTCATGAGATTTTAATGCTTTTGTAATAACTTCTACACCCTTTTTAGGATTGGAATGAAATTTTCCAAGTGTTGCAATAGAAAAAATTCCATTGTTAACTAGCCAACCTGTATCTTCATTTATTTGTGTCTCTAAAGCAATTTTTTCTATTTCATTAATAAATCCATCAATTCTTCCACCCCATTTAGTTTGTAATGGATCTATTTCTTTATTTTCATATCGAATATAAGAACCTAAATCATATTCCACACCTCTTAGAATACTATAAATAGCCTTACTTTTGCTTCTTATCTTAGAGTTTTCCATTAAATCTCTATTAAATTCGTTCATGACAGGTGTAAGACTAGCTATTAGTTCACCATCTGATGATGCATTCCCTATAAGAGCACCTGTAGAATTCACTACTTCATCTTGTATTTTAGTTCCTAATTTAAATTTTGGATTAGCAACAATTTGCTTTAAAGCAGGAATACATTTGTCTTTATACTCTCTTGTATTTAAATAAGAAAGTTCAGAATTATAAAATCCTAAATAATATCCCGCTCTTAAAACCTCTACTAATGTAGGAATTCCTTTATCATCATTCTCCGTAAACTGACTTCCTCTTGTATAAAGTCCATTGATGATAGCTTGTACCCTATCTTTATTACCAAAAAACTGCGTGGATCCAGCACTCTTTTCAAACAACCCTGGGATTTGTCCCCACTTAATGCTTACTAGAGTATTTACCAAGGTTTCATAATTAAGAGAATTTAGTTCGCTGAAAGAATAACTTTTTGCTACATTTTCATTTTTTTCTAGATTTATTGCTAAACTTTTTTCTGGTAATTTAGATTCTGGTTCCTCCGACTTTTCTAATACCATATCCATAGGCAATAGTACATCATTGAGTTTTGACATCTCTAATTTCTTTTGTACATCTTTCGCGTTAAAGTCATTAGGTAAATTCTTTAAATCTTTGTCCATTGATACGTCATTTGATGGAGAAGCATATGCTATTCTGGATTGGAAATTAATGCTAGTTGACATTTGAATAATTATCACTGCGGAAACAAGAGTTGAAAGCAATCTTTTTTTCATAAATCAACACTCCTTCTTTTTTATTCTTGTGAATTATTCAGAATATTTACAATATTCCTTCTTTAATGATAGCATGTTAAAATTTGTTAGTCAATCATTTATTTACATATTTTTTTTATTATCCAAATTAATTATTATATTATGTTATTTAATTTAATTAAATTAAAGATATATATTGTGACTTTATACTTATTTATATAATAATTGGACACTTTTAACTCTTTCTACGTTATATTAGTGAGAGCATTAATTGAGGAAGTGATTTAGTGAAGGTTTACGCTGTTTATAAAAAATATAATAATGATTTTCTTTACTATGCAAAATCTATTAGTGGTAATAAGGATATAGCTTTTGATCTTGTACAAAATGCCTATGTGAAAGCATTAGAAAATTAAGATACATTTTTAAGCATGAATGAGTATCAAATAAAAGGTTGGTTTCTTACAGTAATAAGAAATAGGAGCAGCCTTAGGAATATTACCTTCAACGGTACGATCTCGATTAAGCGCTTCATTAAAATTATTAAAAAAGAATTTATAGGGGGTATAAATATGTCTAAGATTGAAAATGTAAATATTCTTGATATTAGAAATGTTAAAGAGGATTTAGCAAAAGAAATTTGTCAAATATGCAATATAGGATTCCTTATAGAAAGTGATGATTCACAGTTGCTACTTAAAGATTGTAAAAAAATAAATGTAGGCGCTAATTTAAAGGCACCAAAGGATATGGAAGTTGTAAACTATTCAGGAGAACTTGAAATAATCAAAGAGTATATGGAAGGTAAAATCACCATAAGAAATATGGGTAAATTAATATTTGAAGAGTATATAGATGCATCTGAATTTGAGGAAAAAGTTTTATCCATAATTAATTATGGTCTTATTATAGCACCAAAAAAACTAATTGGGATTATAAATAGCAAATTAAAAGAAAACTATGGAAAGGTTAAGTCTTTAGAAGAAGCTAATAAAAGTTCAAAAGAGCATGAAAAAATATTATATGCTAATTTGTCAGAATTAAAACTATAGATCTAAAAATCCAGGGAAATTATAACCCCTGGATTTTTAATTTCCTCTCTCATATTTGCATTTTCTATTACTTCATTAAAATTTTCACTGAATTCTGATGCCATTTCTATTTGAAATTCTATGTATTCTTTATGTTCAATTAAAAGGTCTAAAAATCTTAAGCTCCTTATATTTTTATGACTCTATATAGTATTCTTTCTTAGTTTACCTAAATTAGTTCCTAATACACCTATTATAATAATCACCATACCTATTATGTGATAATAATAAAGTGTTTCACTTAAAAATATTACTCCTGCAAGTACAGTAACTAAGGTAGACAAATTATTAAATACACTCATTTTAGGAGCTGATATTATGGATAAAGCATAATTTGCTAGAAGTGATGTTACAACCGATGATAGAATACCTAAATATAGAATTGACATTAAAAAATCTTGACTGATAAATGCTACAAAATATGTCTTTAGACTTCCCTTATAGAATCGATCTGATATAGATAAAAGATTAAAACTTATAAATCCTATGAAAATCATCACATATGTTACATCAATAAATTTATATTTTTGAACTATCTTTTTTGCTAAAACATTATACATAGATGAACAAACTGCGGATAAAAAAATCAATATAATTCCAATAAAACTAGATGATTTAAAATTAATCCCTTTCATTATAAAAATATAAGCTACACCTCCTACCGATAAAAATACTGATATTTTCTCTAATAAAGTAGTTTTTTCTTTCACTACAAATATTGCCAGTATTAACGTCATAATTGGTATAGTTGCATGAATTATCCCAGCTTCTGATGAAGATATATATGACAATCCAAATGATTGAAATGTAAAAAATAATGCAGGATAAAATATTGAAAGTGGAAGTATTCTTTTCACATCATCCCAGCCTATATTTAATTTTATCCATCCCAATAGCACTGGAATAGACATAGTCACAAAGGACACTGTAAATCTATGAGCTAATATATTTAGTGGATCTGTGTAATTAAGAGAAATTTTCATAAATATAAATGAAAGCCCAACAATTAGAGCATTTGCAATTACCGATATATATGCCATTTTTGTCTTTTTCATAAAAGTTTAACCCCCTTTTGTTAATTGTTTATATTTCTATTTAATCATCTTATGCCATATGTTACAATTAAAATAAATCACAACTGTACCAGTTCAGTTTTCATATAGGAGGCTATTATATGTATAAATATTTAGATGTTCTAAATAAAATTGAATATATGATTGAAAATGGAGAATTCAAGCAAGGTGAGAAAATTCTTTCCATTAGAAAATTCGCAGATCTTTTCAATTGCAATAAATGGACTATAATTCGTGCCCTAGAAGAATTAGAAAAAAAACATATTATATACTCAGTTCCACAAAGTGGATACTATGTGGTACTTAAAAAAGATGTTTTAAATCAAAATCAGGTATGTACCATAGATTTCTCATCTTCAGCTCCAGATCCTAATGTATTTCCCTATGTTGACTTTCAACACTGTATTAACCAGTCAATCAACGCCTATAAAAATGAATTATTCATATATGGAACGCCAAAAGGATTACCATCTCTAGTATCTGTAATAAGAAAACAACTTACACACTATCATATATTTGCAAATGATAGAAACATATTTATAACCTCTGGTGTTCAACAAGCATTATCTATTTTAACATTACTTCCATTCCCTAATAATAAACATACTATTTTAATTGAACAACCTGGATACCATTTATTTATTGAACAGTTGCAGACTCAAAAGATTCCAACTGTAGGTATCAAAAGAGATTACTTTGGAATAGACCTTAAAGAGTTAGAACGTATCTTTAAAGAAATAGATATAAAGTTTTTTTATATAATGCCAAGATATCATAATCCTTTAGGCTCTTCTTTATCGCAAAAAAATAAACAAGACATTTTAAAGCTAGCTGTTAAATATGATGTTTATATTGTTGAAGATGATTTTTTATCAGATTATGAAACTAATTCTAAAGCAGATCCAATTTATTCATATGATGACCAATATCGTGTGATCTATTTAAAGAGTTTTTCCAAGATTATTTTCCCTGGGCTTAGGATTGGAGTTGCTATTATTCCCGATTCACTTAAAGAATCATTCAGCAAATACAAAGTATATTCTGATGTAGACACATCTATGATATCCCAAGCAGCCTTAGAACTTTATATAAAGAGTGGCATGTTTGAAAAACACAGAAAAAAAATGATAAATTCCTACTCTAAACGAGGAAAAAAACTCAATGATTCATTACGTAAATACTGTAGTATTAATAATGGTACTATAATACATAACCATAATGAAAGTTTATGTATTCACACCTGTGTTGAACTTAGTTCTACCACAAATATTAAAAGCATTATAAAAAAATCAAGTAAGAAATCCATACTTATTTCAGATACATCTTCAAATTACTTGAAAGATTTTAATGATAAAAAAAACTATATTAAACTAAATACCTCCAATGTTCCATATGAATGTATAGAGAATGGAATAAAAGATATTGTAGACATAATTATTTAATGCTTATTGTTTTCTAATTTAAGCAATAAATTTATCTCATTGTACCCTGTTACAAATCTAAATACAGCATTTTTTATACTGATAATAACCTTATAGCTTTGTATAAAGAATTGGCATAAGACTCTTTATGTATAGGGTACGCAACTAATACCCCCATTATATCAATGAGGATATCAGTATTACTTTTCTATATATGATTAAATATTTACTTACTTCTAAAACCCTCAAGGAATACTTTCACAAGCTTTTCTGTTTCCTCTGGCAAGGAGTAGCTCCCCTCATAAAAACACCAGTCAAAAACCATTCCCCTCCCTATACGCATGCAATCCCAGGATAACTTAGTAGCATCCGTTGTAGGTAAAAATTCACCTGAAGACACCCCTTTTTCAATTGCCTTTCTAATAGCATCATAAGGATAGCGTGTTGCTTCTATTAAATATTTTGAAGGAGAGGTAATACTATGCTTAAATATATCTGCCATAAACTTATATCCAAGATCCTCCATTGACTTCATAGCCATCTGAAAGATTTTAAGAATTTTATCATAACTGCTATCATATTGGATTGCCTCTACACTCTCTTCAACTAATAAGTCTATTTTCATATAAGCGTTCTCAATTATCTTTTCTTTTGACTGAAAGTAATGATAAAAAGCTCCAGTTGAAATATTAGCGCCTTCACAAATATCTGTAATTTTAACAGAATCAAAACCATGAATCTTAATTAATTCCATAGCTTTTTCAGTAATTTTCAATTTTGTAACCATAGCCTGCTTTTGTCTACTTGTTAATTGTTTCATTTCTCAATTAGTCTCCTTTCAACTTTATTATAACATCATATTTTTATTAAATAAAAGTAATATCTTTTAAATTATTGCCTTTTAAAGCTCAATTGTTCTTTTATACATCATTTAACCATATATTTTGATAATATAGAATATTTAATGTTGTTTGTTAAATCGTTGACAATCCATGTATAAAGTGGTACTCTTTAATCAGAACCAGATTCGGTGAAATTAGTTCTGTGTAAATGTTTAATAGTCTTGCATAAACAGAATTATATATTAAAGGGGGTACAATAAATGCATTATGATGTAATTGTTATTGGTGCTGGTAACGGTGGTCTGTCTTCCGCTACAAAACTTGCACTAAATGGAAAGAAAGTTCTTGTTTTAGAAAAACACAACATTCCAGGTGGATGTGGCACAAGTTTTAGACGTGGTCGTTTTGAATTCGAGGTGGCATTACACCAACTAAGTTCAATGGGTAATCCAGAAGATCCTGGACCACTACGCAAACTTTTCACTGAATATGGTATTGAAGATAAAATAGATTGGGTTCCCATAGAATCTTTATACAAAATCAATCTTCCAGGTGGGTTTGAACAGTCCTTACCTGCAGATCGGGAAGAAGCTGAACAAGTCCTTTGTAAACGTTTCCCCAAAGAAAAAGAAAATATATTAAATTATTTTAAAACCATTTTTGCATTTAGTGATGAAACAGAACAGTTTATAGCAATGCAAGGTAAATCTTCTGGAGAGCCTGGAGCTTTAAAAAAATTTATTACAAAAAGTTTTTTTAGAAAAAAGTTCCCGACCCTTGCAAAATACGGCCTACGTAGCTCACAAGATGTACTAGATGAATTCTTCCAAAGCAAAGAGTTACAGTTATGCTTAAATGCATATTGGTGTTTCATGGGCATGCCACCAAGTAGATTCCCATTTTCTATTTTAGCTCGCTGTACAACTATTTATATTTCAGATAAACCTTACTATTTACGTGGAGGTTCACAGGTAATTTCTCAAGCTTTAGCAGATGTTATTCGTAACAATGGTGGAGTTATCAAATACAATTGTGGTGCAAACCAAATTGTTATAAAAGATGGGGCTGCTGTTGGTGTAATTGATGATGATAACAATGAATACACCTCTGATACAGTTATTTCAGGTATTTCACCTATTGATACCTATTTTAAATTAATGAAACCTGAAGATTGTCCTGTTAGCGCAAAGGAATATTTAAGTAGTTACACCGTCGGTATTTCAGCTCTTACCTGCTTTATTGGTTTGGATTGTTCACCTTCGGAAATTGGTTTTACAGATTCATTTAACTTAATTTATGCTAATACAGATTGTAATGAAGCCTTCCAAAATTCTTATAAGCTTATGCCAGATAAGGATCCGCTTATTACTACTTGTTATACAATAGACGATCCAAGCCTTAGCCCAGCTGGTACAAGTATTATTACAGCAGGCGCACTAAAATACGGTAAATCCTGGATGGAGCTTTCTTCAGATGAATATTACGAAACAAAATATAAGGCTGCTAATATTATTATTGATCGTTTAGAAGAAAAGTTTCCTGGTATCCGATCTCATATTGAAGAAATTGAAGTTGCAACGCCTTTGACACATATGCGTTATCTTCATCACCCAGAAGGAGCTATTTATGGTTTTGAACAGGATTTAAAATCTTCAGTTTATTTCTTTCCACGAGATAATCAAGTTGAAAATTTAACTTTTTCAAATGGTTGGGTGAATATTTGTGGCTTTGGTCCGAATTATATGTATGGTAATACTGTTGCAGATGAAATTTTAAGTGAGGTGTAAGTAAGATGAGTAATATGAAAGAGCTAATTATAAGACAAATGGCTAATGGTGCTGAAACACTTATGGATATTGAAATAAGTAAAAAAAACGGAAAAGATTATCGACTTGAAAAAGGTCGTGGAGACAAAATCGTTAGTAGACTTCATACAGATAATCTTAAGCTAGTTGTCTCTGAGATCATTGAAATTAATAAGGATGCAAAAACCTTTCGTTTAGTATCAAAACAAGGATTATTGCCTGTATTTCAAAGTGGTCAGTATATAAATATCTTTGTAGAAATTGATGGCATTCTAACCAGTCGTCCTTACAGTATTTGTTCTTCTAATAGGCAGCATGCTTATTATGAGATTACAGTTGCTCGCATTGCTTCTGGTTTTGTATCAGATTATTTTATAGATAAGGTAAAGCTTGGAGATGAATTTACTGCTAATGGTCCCGCTGGAGCCTTCCACTACAACCCCGTGTTCCACAGCAATAAGTCAGTCTTTATAGCTGGTGGAAGTGGAATTACTCCCTTTATGAGTATGTCTCGTGAGGTTCTAAATGCAGGACTAGACAGAGAAATCCATTTGATTTATGGTTGCCGTAATGAAGAGGTAGTATTATTTAAAGATGAACTACTTAATATGGCTAATAGGCACAGTAACTTCACTTTTTCACTAGTGCTTTCAGAACCTTCTAAAGAGTACTCAGGACCTACTGGATTTATTGATGATGCCTGTATTAAAAAATTAGTAGGAAATGTACAAGATTCTACCTACTATATTTGTGGTCCTCAAATAATGAATGATTTTGTTTCCAATGCACTTTTGAGCCTAGATATAAAACCAAGAATGATTCGTAGAGAAATGTTCGGTAGTCGTCAAGACATTCAAAATGAGCCGGCTTGGCCTACTGAATTAACAGGTAAAGAAGCCTTTACTGTTACCATAAATAAAGGCAAAAAGATACCTGCTCTTTCAGGAGAATCCTTATTAACAGCTCTAGAACGTTCTGGTGTGCGTGTTAATGTATGCTGCCGTAGTGGTGAATGTAGCTTATGCAGATTACAATTAGTATCCGGAAAAGTATTTATGCCACGAGGTGTTTTACTAAGACATGCCGATGAAAAGTTTGGATATATACATTCTTGCAAGTCATATCCTATATCTGATTTAGAAATTCAAATATAAAAAAGTTAGGGAGGATTTAACAGTGAATGAATTAACTAATAAACCTTGGTTTAAAAGTATAAACCCTTTTGTTTTACTTGTTTTGCTCACTGCCTTAATGACAGCTTTGTCAGTCCTTACATCCTATCAACCAATATGGGCCAATGTGCCCATTAACATTATTATGCCTATTGTGGTTTTATTAAAGTTAAAGCCTGTATTCTTTGAAAGGCTAAAATTATCAACATTATTATTAATGCGTATATTGATTGTTTTTTCAGTTTTAAACATTTTTCCTGGAGATTTGTATGTGAAAATTGTATTGATCTTCTTATGTATTAATATCCTAGAAGCAACCTTAACGGATCTTAAACGGAAAAAATACTGTAATGTGATTACAGGAATAGCACTTATAGCAAGCATTTTCTTTATTAACATTGAATGGCTAGATTATTACTATTTAGCAAGCTCTAAAGGCTCCATTGGAATGATTTTTTGGATTATTGCTTATACCATTTGGAACTGGATCTTTGTCACCAATGAGTTTAGCCCATCTATTGCTAAGTTTCATCTAGGGGTATTAGCATCACCCTTATTATGTATTATATTCAATTTTAATCCTGCACTTTGGTTAATCATTAGAGGTAACTCATTAACTATTGCAGGTATAATTCAAATCTCAAACAAAGAGTATCTTGAAGAGAAATTTATTAGTGAAAACTTCTCTAAATTTGTTCAGACTACAACTAAAAAAAATACGCAAATTATTTTAATGCTAATTAATCTTGCACTATTATCAGGTATGGTTATAATTTCATTATCCTAAATTTATATAAGGGGGACTTGTTATGTTTTTATTTGATAAAATTCCATTACATTGTGCACTAATGGCACTTATATTATTAGCTATATTAATTTTAGTCAATGAAGTAACAAGAAAAAATAAATGGTTTGCTATATCTGTATATATTATCATGCCTATTATATTAACCTTTTCTGTGTGGCCTAAGACAGCAGGCGCTGGCACTTCAGTTGGGTATTGGTTTCCTTGGGTTAAGGTTTACTCTTCACTTGCAGGGGTTATAGGCTTTATGGCTTTACGATATGTGAAAGGCTTAGATAAAAATAAACTTATGTTAATGTTTCCGCCTTTCATTTTGTCATTGAATATTTTAGAGGCTGTATATCGTGACTTTCAATGTTTCAGTATTCAAGGTGTTGAAAATGGTCTACTTATGATTGGTGGTCCTTGGAATATCATTAATGGTATTGCAGGTATTTTAAGTATAATTACGCTTACAGGTTGGTCTGCAATTTTCATTTCAAAAAACAAAAGCAAAGATATGATTTGGCCTGATCAACTATGGTTTTGGATCATTGCATATGATTTATGGAATTTCTCCTATATTTATAACTGTATTTCAGATCGCTCATTTTATGCAGGCTTTATTCTACTTTTATCCTGTACACTTCCTGCCTTTTTTATAAAAAAAGGCGCGTGGCTGCAACATCGTGCTCAAACCTTGGCATTGTATGCAATGTTTTCCCTTACAGTTCCAACTTTTGCTGATTCATCCATGTTTGCAGTGAAATCTTCACACAATAAAAATGCTTTATTGTTTATTAGTCTTTTATCTTTAGCAGCAAATGCATCAGTTTTAATTTATGAAATTAAACGTATAAAACAATATAAGCTAAATCCATTAAAGGATGACATATATTTTGATTTAAAAGCATATAAAGATGTTGTTTCTGAAAATAAATAATTTTTTAAAAATCTTTTTAGAGGACAGAGGACTTTGTTTATATATTTAAAAACAAAGTCCTCTGTCCCTTAGATCTATCTGAATATCTCAAACACAAAACTATTTTTCAAAGGTGTAATACATTTCATATTGAGAAACTTTGTCTCTTTCAAAGCCAATATGTTTTAAAAATCCTTCTACCCTAGCATTATTAGGAAATCCTGCACTTAACTTAGATAAATTTAACTCTTCAGCTGCCTTTACTAATAACTTAGTGGCTACACCTTTATGTCTTAAAGAGCTCTCTACCCATATATAGCTTACCTTAGAAGATTTATTTACGCTTACTGATCCTACTAACTTATTATTTATATATGCACCTAAATTTAACTGATCTTTTGACTTTTCTATATATTCCATATCCCCTTGCCAATTTAAATGAACATCCTTGATTTCCTCTTTTGACTTTCTAAGCTCTACTATATCAATAATTTTAACTTCTAAAGTCAAAGCATCTTTTTCTTTAAGCTTAGTAATATCATTTAGTGAAAAGTATACTAAATCATAAATCTTATCATAATTTAGCTTATTATAAAAATTTATAGCCCTGTCATTGCCTACTATAACTTCTAGAAATAACTGCTTACACCCTTTATTAATTCCCTCTTCTTTATGAAGCTCCATTAATCTTTTACTTACACCCCTGCCCCTATACTGAGGGTCCACAGCTAAAGCTCCACACCTAATAGTTTTTATGCCATCATATTCTTTAATTCCACTAAGCACAACGCCTACTGGTTTTTTATCATTTAATGCCATAAAAGAACTTTCTAAAATATTTCCTTCAGGTCCAAAAAACTTTTTCACAAAAAAATCCTGTGTCATATCAAACTTTATAATATAATCTGAAAATCCAATATTAAAAGCATTAAATACTAAGTCCATATCTACTTCATTGCATCTTTTATAGGTTATCATTTCACATTGTCCCCTTTGAAATTTTATTGTCTGCATTTTCTTATTAATCTCTTTATACAAATTATTGCAATATATTAATTCTATTTTTTATTCATATACATTTGTAGTAATTCTTGATTAATTACCTATTTTACAAATAATTCATCAGTATTCTTAAAATTTTTATTTTCTATTAATTCTTTCATCACTGTACCATTTTTATTAGTAATCTTATATGCATTAGCATTTATATCACTTTTCACTATTTTAAATTCATTACTTCTAATAACAAAAGCACAGTTATTATCTAAAGCAATACCTGTTAGATTCTGTAATTTCATCATATCATCAAATCCTTCTCTTCCCTCTTCGTCATAATGCGGGCAGTGAATTGCATCTATTAGACCTAATCCTTCAGCACGAATATATTCCCAGAATCCATCATTATTTCTAAAGGAGTTACTATCGCTATGACCGTATTTAAACCAACATATTGAACCTGCACTAAGTCCTGATAAAACAATCCCCTTTTCATATGCTTCTTTTAAATACTGGTTAACCTTTTTACTCCTCCAAATTTCCATCATTTTTACAGTATCACCGCCACCTACATAAATAAGATCTGATGAAAGGATTTTCTCTTTAATCTGTTCATCCGTCAAATTTTCAGCCAAAAGTAGCAGTGAATCCGTTATACACCCTAGCTTTTCAGCATAAACTTTATTGAATGAATCTATATACTCCTTTGGTTCTCCACTTGCTGTAGGAATAAACAGGGCTTTAGGGCTCTGCTTTTCTGTGGCCTTTACAATATACTCATCTATAGCAAAGGTTTCTAAATCTCCTAATTCTCCTCCACCAATTGCAACTATAGTTCCCATAATCTATCTCCTTTCACACATATAATTATCTTAATATTATACCACAGAGTGATCCACCTATTAAAAGAACTAGTACATTTAGTCCTCCGCTCTTAATATATTTATATCTTTGCCTTCCATAATTCTGTTCATATTTCTCATAGAACACATCTTACCACACATGGTACAGCTATCTTCATGTTCTGGAGTAGACTCCTTCCTATATCTCCTAGCTTTTTCTTCATCTAAACTTAGGGAAAACATTTCTTCCCAGTCTAGCCTTTGTCTAGCTTCACTCATCTTTAAATCCCATTTTTCTGCTCCTTCTACGCCCTTAGCCAAATCGCCTGCATGTGCCGCTATCTTTGAAGCTATAATTCCTTCCTTCATATCTTCTAATGTAGGTAATCGCAAATGTTCTGCTGGCGTTACATAACATAGGAAATCTACTCCATGACTTGCAGCTATAGCTCCACCTATTGCTGAGGTTATATGGTCATATCCTGGTGCTATATCTGTAACTAATGGTCCTAATACATAGAAAGGTGCTCCATAACAAAGTTTCTTTTCTAACAGGACATTTGCTTCAATTTCATTTAATTTCATATGTCCTGGCCCCTCTATTATTACTTGTACATTTTTATCCCATGCTCTTTTGGTTAGTTCTCCTAGTACCATGAGCTCTGCTATTTGTGGTGCATCTGTTCCATCTGCTATGCTTCCAGGTCTTAAAGCATCTCCTAGACTTATGGTCATATCGTATTCTTCACATATATCTAACAATTCATCATAATGTTCATAAAAAGGGTTCTCTTTATTATTTAATTCCATCCATGCATACAGCAAAGAGCCGCCTCTTGAAACTATATTAGTAATTCTATTATTTTTCTTAAATACTTTAGCTGTATCTCTATTTAGTCCTACATGAATAGTTACAAAATCAACTCCATCTTCTCCGTGCTTTCTAACAACATCTAAAAATTCTTTTTCTGTAATATCTTTTAATTCCTTATCATAAAATCCTACTGCATCATATATTGGAACAGTCCCAATCATGGCAGTAGACATATTTACTAGTTTTTTCCTAAACTCTTTTGTCTTTCCAAAGGAACTTAAATCCATAATTGCTTCAGCCTTCATGTCTATTGCATTTTTTACTTTATCTAGTTCTGTATCTACATCGGGACAATCTCTAGATATACCAAGATTAACATTTATCTTAGTCCTTAAACCTCTACCTACACCTTCTGGATTTAAAGATTTATGATTTTTATTTGCTGGAATAACTATATGTCCTTTTGCTATTCTCTCCCTTAGTATTTCTATGTTCATATTTTCTTTTTTACTTACTATTTCCATCTCTTTAGTTATAATTCCTTTTCTTGCAGCATCCATTTGAGTAGTATAGTTCATTTTTATATCCCCCTTTAAGTTAGTCATTTTTCTAATTTACATAATGCATTACAAATAAACTTTTATATGTGGTAACCCTTTATATTTCCTGGAGCTTTGTTTATGTTGATCTTCATTATTCTAGATATATTTGTTTTTTCACCTCCTTTACAAAAACAAAAAAACTGTATACCAATAAAAGTATACAGCAAAATACAAGTCCTTTAGCTACATCCCTTCGTTGGCATTATCCAAATCAGGTTCTTAGGGTCAGAAATAACATTTCTATCTCAGCCTATTAATATAAGCTCCCCTTATAAATCAATATTCACTTTTTGTTTATCTATACAAAACATATCATATAATCATAATATTTACAACTCATTATTTCATAGTATTTGAATATCTCCTATAATAAAGATATCCAAGCACACCCCATAAAAGCATTAGCACCATAGATGGACTACTTAACCTTCCAGGTGATCCAGGTATTGTAAGTAACCCTATGAATACAAGGCTTATAAATGCTCCCATTGCTGAAAGATACCTGTTAGATCCTTTTGAATTCTTAAATCCAATGTAACATACATAAAAATATGCTATTGCGGATAGTAATGAGGACATATCTACAATATAGATAATAGCCTCTCTCCCAAACCAAGGTGCTATTAGGCTGATTAAGGCTACAAATTTAACTCCATTTTCAAATACACCATTATGATTTTCTTTCTTATATTTTATTGGGATAAGTCCATACACAGACAAAGATCCAATCAACTTGCTGCTTCCTAACATAAACCCATTTATGCCACCTGCTACTGCACCTGTAAGTGATATTATCAATAATATGAAACCTATGTATCCTATATTATCAAGTACCGCAGACCCTAAGGCCCATTGTTCTAGTAATGCCTTCTCTGGACTATATATAAGTCCCGTTGTAATATTTAATAAATTGTAGAAAAACACTCCAGCAAATATTGCTACTATAGCAATCCTTGTAGCTTTTGGAGCTTCAAAATTAAGTTCTGTAGATACCTGTGGTATTACATCAAACCCAACAAATAAGAATGGAACTATAGCAAAAACTTTTACTACTTCAGCAATATTGAGCTTATAGTTAATAATATATGTATCCATAATCAAGCTATGATCTGTCTTCATTAGCATGAAAACAAAAACTATGATTACATTTACTACCATAAGTAGTATTAGTATGTTCTGTATCATGGAACTAAAGCTTAATCCCTTTGTATTCACATAAGCAAATAGCAAAATTATTAAGCTAGAAATAATAATTTCTGAAAAATATACTGGATAACCAGCTACCTTATATAGATATATAAAATCTACTCTAGGGCCAAATAACTTCTTAAGTACTAGCACAAATGCTGTAGCATTAAGTGGAACCATGCTTATATAGCACAAAGTCAAAGACCATCCTACTATAAATCCATTTGCCTTACCAAGACTTTTATAGGTATAGGAGAATTCTCCACCATCTTCATGATGCCTCTCCATCATAATGTGATAACCCTTTTGTATAAAAACAATAGCAAAGCCACCAAGTATTAACCCGATGGCTGTGCTTATGATACCACTTTCATGGAGAAACTTTGAACCGGGTAAGGTAAATGACCCCCATCCAATAATAGACCCTAATGCTAAGGTTAATATGTCTATTTTGTTCAACTTTTTCCTCATAAAATCAATCCTTAATTAAAGTTATATTCTGTAAGTATCTTTTCTCTTCCTGTTACCTCATCTTGGTAATACTCGTAGCAGCAAATTCCTAAATAAGATCCTGATATGTTTATTACATTGTTATATCCCATATTTTGAAGTGCCGTTACTGCATTATAACTTCTTTGGCTTGAACGACAATGTAGATATACTGGCTTATCCTTTGGAATTTCATGAAGTCTTCCTCTAATCTCACTAAGTGGAATATTTACTGCATTCCTAATGTGACCTTCTGCATATTCATGCTTCTCTCGTACATCTAGGATAAATGCATCATTTTCTACAAGTTCCCTAACCTTAGTTACTGGAACTTGTTTAAACTTGCCATACAATAAATTAAGTGCTACTAACGCTGCGTGATTCACAACATCCTTGGCTGTTCCAAATAAAGGAGAATAGCATAACTCTAATTCTTTTAGATCTTCTAGTGTTCCGCCCATGGTAATCATAGTTGCAATAACATCTATTCTCTTATCTACGTTTCCTTTCCCTATAGCTTGTGCTCCAAGTATTCTACCTGTTGGGTATTCATAAATCAATTTAAAATGCATTGGACTGCTATCTTTCATCAAACCAACTTTATCTCTTGGAATGATATATACAAAATCATAGGAAATCCCTGCTGTCTTTGCTGCCTTTTCATTTAATCCTGTGGATGCAGCTCCTAGATCAAATATCTGTACTACAGATGATCCTATTACTCCATTGTTATTATGGTGAATATCATACATATTGTCTGCTGCTGCCCTAGCTTGCCTTTGTGCAGGGCCTGCTAAAGCAAGTCTTGAAGGTTTATGTGTTAGTTTATTATAAACCTCTATGGCATCACCTACAGCATAGATATCTTTATCACTAGTCAAATAGTTATGATCAACCTTAATCCCTCCGGTTGCCCCAATTTCAAGTCCTGCCTCTTTAGCTAGACTAGTTTCAGGACTAACACCAATTGCCATTATTACAGCCTTTGCAGATACCTTTTTACCTGACTGCAATTCTATAGAGTCTTCATTTATCTTTTTTACTCCATCACTTAATATAAGGTTAACGCCCTTATCCATCATTTCCTTTTGGAGTATCTGGGCCATATCATAATCAAAAGGGCTCATTATTTGATCAAGCGCTTCTATAAGACTTATACTCTTACCTGCTAATCGTAGATTTTCTGCTACTTCTACACCTATAAATCCACCACCAACAACAGCAATATCCTCAATATTATTTTCATCAATATAGCCTTTTAGCTTCTTTATATCAACTACATTTCTTACTGTGAATACATTAGATCCTGTTATACCTTCAATAGTTTTGGGTAATATTGGTCTAGCCCCTGGAGATAAAACCAATTTATCATAAGACTCTTCATACTCTTTTCCTGTAATCACATTTTTAACTACTATTATCTTCTCTTCTTTTTTTATTTTAGTAACTTCACTACTAACTCTAGCTTCAATGTTATATTGGTTTTTAAACTGTTCTGGACTCATTAAAACTAAATCATCACTATTTTCTACCATACCACTTAAATGGAATGGTAATGAACAGTTCGAAAAAGATACATGAGGTCCTTTCTCAAACATTATTATTTCTGCCATTTCATCAATTCTTCGTGCTCTTGCTGCAACTGAAGCTCCGCCAGCTACTCCACCGATAATTAAAATCCTTTTACCCATAATAATTATTCCTCCTTTTAGTTATAATCAAGATCATTTATAATATTTTTAAAAAGCCATTAGCTCTATAGTATTCAATCTTTCTTTTATAAATTTTGTAGTTTTATTATTTCTTTAAGTTAGTACTACTATTTAGACCATCTTTTAGCAAATACATTTCCTACAATACCACCTAAAGTCATAAAAATCAAGAATACCCAACCTGAAAGTGAAAAGTTTGCAATAGGTGTATATAATGCTCCTACGTTACATCCATTGGCGAATCTAGTACCTAACCCCATAGTAATTCCGCCTAGGGCATATAGTAATACTTCTCTTATTGTAATGTGCATCTCTGACATAAATGTCTTCATGAACTTACCAGCAGTTAATAAATAAATAATTGTTCCTATAAGTATACCAAAGTTCTGTACTGAAACAGCATGCTGAAAGAATGGTTGCATGTATGCCTTTGCTGGGATTTTTGTAAATGACGCAAGTGATTCTGCTGAAACTCCAAATATCATTAAGAATTTACCAAACCAAATTCCATAAGGAGTAGATGCTCCCCAGCCTTCTTTAGTAACACCCATAAGTAAAGTAAATAATATGCTTATTACTACAGCTCCTTGAACTAAAGTCCATGGTTTTACAAATAGTCTATTATAAGTTTCTTTGCTTAATAATTTATAATTTTTTGTATCTAATATTTCATTGTTATCTTGTATTCTTTCCATAAAATGACCAGTATATGTGTTTTTCTTCTTACGACCTTTTTCATAGTAATATGCTAAAAATACAACAACTCCACAAAATAATGCTGTTAATATCAATGCACCTAAATAACCTTCAAGTCCATCCCATTTAAATAAATCAGGAAGGAATACACCACCTGCCAATTTTTCACCTACTGGTGTTGAAAACCAAGACTTTGATACCCAATCTGCAGTGTTTTGTATAGGGAATCCAAGAAATACACCTAGTCCAAAAAACACTAATGTAATAGACGCTCTTGGTAAAGCTGTAATTAAGTCCGTAAGCACTCCAGAAGCGCAGCAAGATGAAAATGACATACCAAATCCAAATAATAGACCTCCTACAATCAATCCAAGATTAATTGGATTGACCCAAAGATCATAGCTAGTAGGATCAGTCTTAAATAAAAATGAAGTAGTCAATAAAGCGGATATAAAAAATAGAAACATAAGCGTCCTCATTAATTTTGTTGATCCTGTATTAAATGCGCGATTTATGCTTCCAGCAAATCCTGTATATGCTCTAGATAAAGTGTAACCAAAACCTACACCAACTAAAAGTCTAAAAAATAGCAAGTCTGTTTTTAAAAGTATCTGACCTAAAAATAATACTAATAAAATTACTATAAATCCTAAAATCTGTTCACGTTTTTTCATTTTTTTCTCTCCTTTATTCAATAATGGATTTTACATCCCAATTTGTTAATTAATTAACCGTTTCGACAATTATATCACAACTTCTACAAAAAATTAACGTTAAATTTTTACTCTTTTCCCACTGTAACCGTTGACACGACACGCTTTTTTAAAATAAATACTTCATAATATTATCTGAAGATGAACTAAAATCCCAGTAAAATATTACAACAAAATTATTCTTATTTTTCTACAAACAAAAAAAGCCTGTCAAAGTGGATTTACTTCACCTCAACTGACTATTCTTATAATCCTTATTAAATTAAAGCTCTAATCTCTATAAAAGATTTAAAGTTCAACTTTTTGTGTCTAAGATATTGACGTAGACCCATGCTCCAATTGCATTATAATACCAGCCAATTGTCTGCTTAGATAAGGCGAAATGTCGCCAATTCCAGATACTGCTTCTAGCAGTGCAAAGGTATGCCCACCCCACGTCCCTTGTGGATCGAAAACTTGCCTGCCGATTCGCAAGCCTGATGCTCCTATAAAGTTATCCAGTTGTTGCATTCCTTCATTAAGCAGTCCAACCGGAAGTGGTTTTTTCCTGCGCCTGGACCATTCTGCCAAGAAGGACATGCCACGCAATATATCATATTCAAAAAACCTAGGGAAACAAGGCTTCAACCATTCCATATTGATGATGTTCCCATTTTGTTTAGAGCATACAAGACGATGTTCAATCAAATAACGTGCTCCTTCATCCAAAAAAACAGATTCTTGCGCAGTGAATTCGCGATTCGTATACCGCAGAATAGCTTCAAGCGGAGGCAGTGTTGAAACAATAGAGCTCTTATGAGAATGAGTATAGGCTTCAGGATTGCAGTTCAGTCCGCCATCAACCATCTGATGATTTAAAAGCCATTGTCGAATCCAAGGTATCTCCTTGTCCAAATCGCAGCCATAGGCCATCAAAATCATGTAGTACACAGCAAGCTCACAATGACAGCAATCCATCTTCATCTTATCTATTTCACTTGTTGGATGGTCGTCGTCGGATATGATAAAGATGGGCCATGTTTTAGCTTTGAGTAAATATTTTGCTCTAGCAATAGAAGACTCGGGAATTCGTTTCACTTCACCCATTTCATAAAGGGCGGCCATATGCCACCAGGCCCCATCCCATTTTCTACGACTGTACTCGGAACAATCCATCTCCAAATATGAACTAGATTCAAGAAATCGTATAGATTCTTCAATTGCATAACAAATATTTAGATTTTTTTCCATGTCGATCCCCCTTTTGTTTACCTCTACAAATTTACACAAAACTATGGAAGTTCTCTGCATAATCAATATTATAAATCGTTAAAGGCTTACACTAATCTTTTACGTAATCAATAACCTTATTCAAGTAACTTTTGCTTCCCTTGATTCAAATTTATAAAAATGGAGATTAAAACCCTAGCTTTTTATAACAAAAGTATGTGCCTGGTTTAATACTATCATCATCATAATACAGTAATCCAAGCTGATTAAATATAACTTCCATATTGTATTCCTTTTTATCCAATAAATTAAGTGCTTTTTGATAATTTTCATAAGGTTTTCCGACTAACGCAATTGTCATATGAAATGTATATATATCACCATCAAACGCTGCCTTACAAGGTGGCAATTCTATAAGCTAATACCCACTCGGAATATCATTTAAGTTGCATTTATGTTGTTTATCCCCTAATCTATAACCTTAGTATCAATATAATAATTGAAATTAAGCTTAAACATAAACTTACTAATGATATAAGCCTGACAACCTGTTTTGGGTTCAAGCCAGAGGATATTAATCTGTGATGAATTTGACTTGAATCTGCTTCGTAAATAGGTCTACCCCTTATAATTCTTTTGATAACAACATATATATTATCAAATATAGGAACTCCTAAAACTAAAATTGGTATAATAATAGAGATCATAGTAGCTTGTTTAAAAGCACCATCAAGTGCAATTATAGCCAGTATAAATCCTGAAAAGTTTGCCCCTGAATCCCCCATATAAATTTTAGCTGGATATTTGTTATACTTTAAAAAACCAATTAATGCACCTACAAATAGTATAGACATCATTGCTGAATCAGTTTGATTTTTTGCCAATGCCACTACAAATAGTGTTGAGCCTGCAATAGCTGATAAGCTTCCTGCAAGGCCATCTACTCCATCTGACCAGTTTATAACAGTTGTAATACCAAAAATCCAAGTAAGGGTAAAAAAAAAGCTAATTCCTACTGGTAACACAATATATGTATATGTACTTGTAAATGGATTAGTACAACCAGTAAAAGCGATTCCCGAATAATAAACCATGAGAATTGATATAAATTGTACTATTACTCTAGGCATTATGGCAAACTCTTTCCCCTTAGTCTTATACCAATCATCAACCATTCCTATACCCAAAACTAACAACGATGAAATTAAAATATAAAAGGACTTTTTTTCAATAGGTCGCATAAATATTAAATACCCCAAAAAAAAGCCTACAAAAATACTAGTCCCTCCTGATAAAGGAATTGGACTTTCTTGTTTTTTTCTTTCTGTTGGTTTATCACAAAAATCCAACTTATTTGCAAGCTTTATTAAAATAGGAGTAAGTAAATATACTATAAAAAAGACTACTACAGCAGCACATAAGTATCTCACAAAAATTTCCCCTTTCACTACAGAGCAATTATATATTTGTCCAAATGAATAAATACATATCCAGTTCCTCATCATTAAATATATCTTTTCTTTCCAATTAGCAGGAGAGTTTGTGGTTTTTCATCGTAATATTTCATAAAACATATTTTGTTCACCCCTGAAATCTCTAACTCCAAGGCAAGTCATTCCAATCTTTCTCATAACCGTCATAGACGCAATATTTTTAGGATTAATCATCCCATATATTTTTATTATATTACTATTTTTAAAAGCAGTTTGTATGCACTCGATTGTCTGACATTAAGTTATGCAACTCGTCCGTATGATCTAATGTCCAGCGTTTTATATATAAACGGTCTGTTTCAATTATAATATCACTCATAACATTTATCTCCCATACTAATTAAATTCAAATGATTTCGTTCATCAATTCTTCTAATCATGGAATAACAATATGGGGTAAAATGCTTAAGCCAAAATCGTCTTCCCTCAATGTTTGCCGATTCAAAATCTGTAGAACAACGCTTTAGTGCACTATAAATAGTCCACTCTGTTGCTACATTTAAAGTCTTGCCATTATATGCTGTCCTCTATATTCTGGTAATACATAAGCTCCATTAATGCCCATTATATAACCATCATCTAATTCATCCATATTAATTTCAGTTTTATTTGTTTTTAAGTAGCCTATAATTTTATTGTCAATCTCTGCAATCCATAATTAATACTAAATCCACTTATAAACCCAGCAACTTTACCAGACTCTATTGCTACAACAAAATTACTGTCATCAACGTATTTTCCAATTTCCTTTATGTGCATTTGAATATCTTCATATTTATCAGATAAAAGAGGTAATGCTAACCTTGCATTTTTATAATTAGTTGAAATAATAGTAGCTACCTCTTCAACATGAGAATTTTTTAGATAAGTATAGTACATAATAATCCCCTTTTCAGATGATGGGTAATATAAAACTATACTCGATTCACATGGTTAAGTGAACAGAGAAATTTATAAAACAATCACCTCATAATTTTTTTCTACAATCTTAGCTATCATAAAATCCTCTCCTTTCTTATATATTACCAATACTTCCATATTATCAATAATTGTATCTATAGTCAATCATTAACTAAGAATGCAGTTTTAAAGAGTGCATTTTATGAATATATATTATTGAAATATTCTTTATCTCTAAATAATTCATAACTTGAACCTATTAAAACAAATCCAAGATTTTTAACAAAGCAACTCTACCTCTTATTGTCAATATAAATTCAGCCTACTTATAATTCTTTATTTTCAATATTTGCAATAGCTCTTAAAGATTTCATAAGCTTATCAAATCTCTCAGGTGTTATAGATTGCTCTCCATCACATTTAGCATTTGCAGGATCATTGTGAACTTCGGTGATAAGCCCATCTGCTCCAGCTGCTATAGCAGCCTTTGAAAGAGACTCTACTAGCCACCACAAACCTGAAGCATGACTCGGATCCACTATTACTGGAAGATGACTTAGTTTCTTAAGTACGGGAATGGCACTTAAATCCAAGGTGTTTCTCGTATATCTTTCAAATGTCCTAATGCCTCTTTCGCACAAAATTACATTTTCATTTCCTTCAGACATAATATATTCTGCAGACATTAAAAGCTCTTCTATGGTGGCAGAAATTCCTCGCTTTAAAAGTATAGGTTTATTTGTTCTTCCCACTTCTTTTAAAAGAGGATAATTTTGCATATTTCTTGCCCCAATTTGAATAACATCAACATCATCTATAAATTTATCTAGATACTCCAAAGACATAAGCTCCGTTACAATAGGAAGTCCTGTTTTTTCCCTAGCTATCTTTAATAATTCTAATGCATATTCTCCGAGGCCTTGAAAACTATAAGGTGAAGTCCTTGGCTTAAAAGCACCACCCCTTAAAAATGTGGCACCTGATAATTTTACACTCTCTGCTATATTTACTATCTGATCTTCACTTTCTACGGAACAAGGCCCCGCTATTATTGTTATCTTATTGCTGCCTATAACATTTTTCCCTACATTTATAATAGAATCTATAGGATGTGAATCTCTACTTACTTTATTACTACAGGTTTCCATCTTCCCACCTCCTATTCGTCTATCGCTTCCCTTAAGCTTTTTACAAATTCAAAAACTCTTCCTTCTATATTCCCTAGTTCTATTCCTTTTTCTATTTCTTTAATGATTGCACTACCAACTATCAATCCATCAGCTAAATCCTTTAGATTTCTTACACTTTTTGCATCTGATATTCCAAAACCAATAGCTAAAGGAATCTTTGTATACCTCTTTACATCCTCCATAAAAACCTTTAACTCTTCATCAAAAGTTTCCCTAGTGCCAGTAACGCCTTTAGAAGAAATACAATAAATAAAACCTCTTGCTTCTTCAACTATTTCTTTTACACGATTGTGAGAAGTTGGAGCAACTAAAGCTATTAAATCAATAGGATAATCTTTCATCATTTCATTTAATATTCTTCTTTCCTCTAAAGGAAGGTCTGGAATAATCAAACCATCTATCCCACACTCTTTACATCTATTTAAAAATTCTTTTATTCCATAAGAAAAAACTGTATTATAATATATCAAAAAAACTAAAGGAATTTCTGTTTTGCATCTTAGATTTAAAACCATTGAAAAAATATAATTTATATTAACACCTTTGCTTAAAGCTCTTGTTGAAGCCCGTTGTATAACAGGTCCATCTGCTAAAGGATCTGAATATGGAATACCTAGTTCCATAATATCCGCTCCTGCCTTTTCCATGGTCAAAACTAATTTCATGGTTTTATCCAAGCTAGGGTCTCCAGATGTAATATAAGTAATTAAGGCCTTTCTTTTTTCTTCTTTAAGTTCATTTAACTTTTTACTTATTCTACTCTCCATTTTTCATTCCCCCTAGTACATTAGATAATGTATCCATATCTTTATCTCCTCTTCCAGATAAATTCAAAACAATAATATTATCTTTATTTGTTTCTTTAGCAAATTTCATTAAATAAGCTATAGCATGAGCACTTTCTAGTGCAGGTATAATTCCTTCTACCTTAGTCAAATATTGAAAAGCTTCTATCGCCTCATCATCATTTATAGCTACATATTTAACTCTATTAATAGAATGAAAATATGCATGTTCTGGTCCAATCCCTGGATAGTCAAGCCCTGCAGATATGGAGTAAACTGGTTTTATTTGTCCATGTTCATCCTGTAGCAAATAAGTCATCATTCCATGTATAATTCCTAACCTTCCCTTAGAAATACTAGCTGCATGATATTCTGTATCTATTCCCATTCCCCCTGCTTCAACTCCATACATCTCTACCTTTTCCTCAATAAATGGATAAAATAAGCCCATAGCATTACTGCCCCCACCTACACAAGCTATTAAATAATCAGGTAGTCTACCTTCCTTTTCCATAATCTGTTTCTTAACTTCATCCCCTATAATTCTTTGAAAATCTCTTACCATTGTAGGATAAGGATGAGGTCCTACTACAGATCCAATTACATAAAAGGTATCCTCTGGATTAGTAACCCAACGTCTAATTGCTTCATTAGTAGCATCTTTCAAGGTTTTTGTACCAGATATTACAGAGTTTACCTTAGCCCCGAGCATTTTCATCTTTAAAACATTTAAACCTTGTCTTTCTATATCCTCCTGTCCCATAAACACTTCACATGGAATATCGAACATAGCACAAATAGTAGCTGTAGCTAGGCCATGCTGTCCTGCACCGGTTTCTGCAATTACCTTCTTTTTACCCATTCTCCTTGCAAGAAGAACTTGACCTATTACATTATTTATCTTATGAGCCCCCGTATGATTTAAATCCTCTCTCTTTAGATAAATCTTACCTCCACCTAATTTTTTAGTTAGATTTTCAGCATAATATAATGGAGTCGGTCTCCCGGAATACTCATTACAATAATACATATATTCCTTTTTAAAACTCTCATTTTCTTTTATCTGAGTAAATGCCTTTTCTAGTTCAATCAATGGATTCATTAAAGTTTCAGGCACAAACTGCCCTCCAAATTGTCCAAACCTTGTATTCATATAGATCATCCCCTTACTTTTTCTATAAAATCTTTTATCTTTTCAAAATCTTTAACACCATCCGTCTCTACTCCAGAGCTTACATCTACTATAGTAGGTCTAACCATCTCTATTGCTTTTTTTATATTTCCCGGGAATAATCCTCCAGCTAAAACTATATATTTAGTTTTACCAATGTTTGTAGCTAACTTCCAATTAAACTGTTGTCCTGTCCCTCCTGCCTCTCCTTTTATCCAAGTATCTAAAAGATATTTATGCACCTTATACTTTTCTAATAGCTCTAAACCCTTTTCATCTCTAATAAAAAAAGCTTTCCATACTTCCCTTTCAAAATTATTACAATACTCAGGGTCTTCATCTCCATGAAATTGAAGTACATCAAGATTGCAAAGTCTTTCTATTTCTTTAACTTCTTTTATAGAATGATTTAGAAATACACCAACCTTTTTTATACTTTTATCTAAGCCACCTATTAATCGCCTTGCAACATAAGGATCAATTTGCCTCTTGCTTTTTGCAAATACAAAGCCTATATACTCTGGCTTTAATCTATTTGCATAGGCTATATCTTCACCTCTTCTCAATCCACAAATCTTTATGGCTACCAAATCATTCACCTCTTAATTCTTTTATCTTATATTCTATGGACTCAGAATTCATAAAACTTTCTCCGATCAGAACTCTATCTACCCCTATAGATTCTAGATACTCAATATCTTTTCTTTTAGAAATACCACTTTCACTAACAACTACCATATCTTTTGGTATATGATGTATTAATTTTTCTGTAGTTTCAATTTTTACTTCAAATGTATTTAAATTTCTATTATTAACCCCAATTATTTCTACCTGTGTCTTTAACACTTTTTCTAATTCTTTTAAATTGTGGACTTCTACTAGACACTGAAGATTAATATCTTTAGCTACTTTTTGAAATTCCACTAATTCTTTTTTAGTTAAAAGAGCTGCGATAAGCAAAATAGCATCTGCCCCTAAAACTTTGGACTGATATACTTGATATAAATCAATTATAAAATCCTTTCTAAGAATAGGTACTCTTGTTTCCTTCTTTATTAGGTATAAATACTCACCCTTTCCTAAGAAGAATTCCTCTTCAGTCAATACAGAAATTGCATCTATTTGATTTTCATCATAAACCCTACCTATGGCTATAGGATCAAAATCTTCCCTTATAATTCCCTTTGAAGGTGATGCTTTTTTTACTTCCCCAATTATATTTAATCTTCCCTTTCTTTTTATAGCTCTTTTAAAATCTCTAGTATCTACATTTGTAATTTGCTTTTTCAAATCTTCAATAGAAATAATAGACTTTTCTATTTCTACCTTTTTCCTTCTTGATAAGGCAATCTTATCTAATATCATTGCTTCATCTCCTGACTAAATTTAATCAATTGATTTAACTTATCTAATGCAAAGCCTTTATCTATTATTTCCTTAGACTTTTCTATTCCTTCTCCTAAAGAATTTACTACATTTCCTATATACATAGTTGCACCTGCATTTAATAAAATCATATCTCGCCTCGGACCCTTTTCACCTTTTAACACACTTAATAAAATCTTTGCATTTTCCTTTGGATTTCCACCTCTGATTTCTTCTAGCTTGCCAAATGGTATACCATAATCATTAGGATTTAAATAATATTCCTTTATTTTTCCGTCTTTTAGTTCTGATACCTTGGTCTTTGTAGTAATAGTAATCTCATCTAATCCATCCATGCCATGAACTACCATTCCTCTTTCTAATCCTAATTTTTTTAACACACTTATCATTGTATATGTAAGCTTTTCATTGAACACACCTAGCACTTGACCTTTAGGGTTTGATGGATTAGTCAATGGACCTAAAACATTAAATATAGTCCTAGTTCCTAATTCTCTACGAGAATCTACAGCATATTTCATAGTCTGATGAAAATTCGGAGCAAATATAAAACCTATTTGTAACTCATCTATACATCTTTTAACATCCACAGGTGAAAGATTAATATTAACACCTAGACTTTCCAGTACATCTGCACTACCACATTTGCTTGAAACAGATCTATTTCCATGTTTTACAATAGTAACAGATGATGCTGCTGCTACAAAAGCTGCTGCTGTTGATATATTAAATGTATTGCTTTTATCCCCACCTGTCCCACAAGTATCCACTGTATACCTACTATTTGTTTCAATTTTTATGGATTTATCTCTCATAACTTTAACGGCACCAGTGATTTCTTCGAGAGTCTCTCCCTTCATACGAAGTGCTGTAAGAAATCCTCCTATTTGTGAGGGAGTAGCCTTGCCTTCCATGATTATATTCATTACCCAAATCATTTCATTTTCAGTTAAGTCTTTGTAATTTATAACTTTATCTATTGCCGATTGCATACTCTACACTCCTTTTCTAATACATTCCATAAGAGCTCTTGCTTTATTTAAAGTTTCTTCATATTCACTTTCAGGATTTGAATCTGCAACAATTCCTGCACCTGCTTGTATATATGCCATATTATCTTTAAATACTATGGTCCTTATGGCAATACAGGTATCCATATTCCCATTAAACCCTAGATATCCTATAGCCCCTGCATATATTCCTCTTTTTTCATTCTCAAATTCCTCTATAATTTCCAAAGCCCTTACTTTTGGTGCCCCCGATACAGTTCCTGCAGGTGCACATACCCTTAAAGCATCATAAGCATTTAAATCTTTTTTCATCTTTCCTATTACATGAGACACAATATGCATTACATGTGAATACTTTTGTATCTTCATAAATTGATCTACTTTAACTGTTCCTTCTTCTACTATCTTGCCAATATCCTCTTTGGACAAATCTACTAACATCAAATGCTCCGCTCTTTCCTTTTTATCTTTCAATAAATCCTTTTCATAACGTTCATCTTCTTCTAAACTCTTTCCCCTAGGTCTAGTACCTGCAATAGGACAAGTTTCTACTTTATCTTTATTTACCTTAACCAAAATTTCTGGCGAAGAGCCAACTACATGATAGAAGCCAAAATCTATATAATACATATATGGAGAAGGGTTTAAAGTTCTTAACTCTCTATAAGCCCTAAAAGGATTAATTTTTGTATTGAAATCAAATCTTTGAGATAAAACCACTTGCAATATCTCTTCATTTTTTATATATTCCTTAGCTTTTAAAACCTTTTCCATAAAGTTTTCCTTTGTTTCATTGCTTGTATATTTAATTTTTTCAAAAGTTGCTTTAGTCTCTTTTTCTGGAGAAAATTTTGTTTTTAGTATTTCTTTTTTTATTGATTGTAATTTTAGTAGCCCTTCTTCATATATTTCTTTCAAAGAGTTTTCTATTTTTACGTTTGTGACAATCTTTATCTTTTGCTTCAAATGATCATAAATAATGATATCTTTAGTTATTAAAAGATGTAAATCTGGAGTTTTTATGCTATCCTTATTTATATTTTCTACTCCACAGATATTTTTTATTAAATCATAACCAATAAAGCCTACTGCTCCACCTATAAAGTCTTCCATTCCTTCTACTGAAATCATCTTATATTCATCCATAATTTCTTGTAAAACGTTAAGAGCGTCTCCCCTTCTATTTATTATTTCGTCATCTTTAATTATTGTAATGTTATCGTCATAAGCTATAATCTCTATAAAAGGATTTCTACCTATATAAGAGTATCTCCCCCACTTGCTTCCTCCTTCAACACTTTCCAATAGAAATGCCTTCTTTTCTTTGCATAGCTTTTTGAATAAAGAAATAGGAGTTTCAATATCTCCATCTATCTCTAATGAAATAGAAACCATTTTTCCTTCTTTACTTAATCTTTTGAATTCTTCATAATCTGGATACATACTCTAATTCCCCCTTTTTTAAGTACAAAAAAAGCACTTCATCCCTAATATAAGGACGAAATGCTTGACACTCCGTGTTGCCACCTTGTTTAGATAGTTATCTACACTTGTAACAAAAATAAAAACATTTCAATCCTAATCTAGGACGAAATGTTATATATCGCTTTGCCACCTAATATAGATAGTTGCCTATCTCACTCTTAAGGTACGGAAATACTAATATTTCGATACCCCGTCTTTATAACGTAAGACACTCGGCTAATGGTACTCTCCTAAGATTTAACACCGCTTCTCATGGAACCATTCAGCAGACTTTCCGTATCGGGATTCCACCGTCCCCGACTCTCTAAACCTTCAAGTATTGCTTACTTTTTCCAATCAATGAATTTATTAACTATCTTTTTATAATCATAATATAAGCAAGTATTTTTGTCAATAGTTTTTAATCCCTATTTTTTTCTGATTGATTTCTAAATTCATGAACCTATTTGAAATTTTAATCTACACCTATTAATAATTTAAATTATAGAACAAATTTCCAATATTTATTATCAATCATAATGATGATAGTTGATATCCTTTTTCACTGATAGAGAATTATCTATAACCCTCTGTTTTTCATTTATGTCATTTGTAAACTTAAGAAATAGCGAATTTTGAAACCCAAAGAAGCATATTAATAAATGTGTAGTTCTTCTATTACAAAATAGATGAACTTCAAAGTTTAAATTCATATGCATAAATATAACACCCTGTTATTTTCAAATTTAGGTATAAGGCATATTCTTGTGAAAATGAATTTTATCCGATGGCTACCATCCGTAACACCCCTATCCTCTTCAAGATTGGGGATGACGGCTGCTACGCCCCTGGATAAGTTCTTCTAAGACTCACTTGATAAATCATAGGGGGTAAATTAACATGTGCACAGCAATAACGTTACAGTCTCAACAGATGGAAAACCTTTTTGGACGAACTATGGATTTTTCTTATTGTATTGATCCACAGCTTTATGTGGTACCCAAAAATTATGTGTGGAATAATGTTTTAAACATGCATAAATTTTGTAATTACTATAGTTTTATAGGAATAGGTCAGGAAACTAATGGAATACTCGGTTTTTTTGACGGAGTAAATGAAAGGGGATTTGCAGCAGCCGCATTATATTTCGCTGGTTATGCCAAATACAATATGCCTATGAATCATATGGAAATGGAAAAGGAACCTATTGCCTCTTTAGATTTTCTCCATTATATTTTAGGAAGATGTGGATCCATAGAAGAACTGAGGGAAATACTGCAGGACATATCTCTCGTTGGTCTACCAGATCCCGTAACACAAACAGTTGCACCATTACATTGGATTGCCACAGATAAAAGCGGAAAATGTGTTGTCATTGAACAAACAGAAAAAGGTCTGAAGTTATTCCAAAATCCCATCGGTGTTATGACCAACAGTCCTGATTTTCAATGGCATATGACTAATTTAAGAAATTATATGGATGTGTCCCCAATGCAGACTAGTGAGACCTACTGGGGAAAAGTTCAATTAAAGCCATTTGGTCAGGCAGCAGGAACCATGCTGTTACCAGGAGGCTATACGTCCCCAGAACGTTTTGTAAAAACGGCATATCAAAAGACACATATTCAAACACCTAAAAACAGGATAGAGGCAATAAATACATGCTTTCATATTATGGAGGGTGTTTCCATTCCAAATGGAGTTGTAATAACAGATCGAAACACTTCTGATTATACGAAATATATAGCCTTTATGAATACAAATACTTGTGAATATTTCTTTAAAACTTATGATAATAGTCAGATTGCAACTGCAAGTCTTTTAGATAATCATAGTTATAAATATAGTACACAGCCAATCTGCCTAGGAAAATTAGCGCGTCCGGTTATATTTGAAAAAATACAGAGATGTTAAATCTGCCTCTCTAAATCGTAATCGTCAAAAATTCTTTGTATTTATTTTTAAGATTTTTTTAACAAACTAAATCCAGTATCAAACAATAAGCCTACCTTTACACAAATGTAAAAATAAGTACCCCAGAGGCACTAGGAGCTGACTGGAAGTCAGCTCCTTATAAAGTCTTCCATTACTTCTACTAGAACCATCTTATACTAATCCATAATTTCTTGTAAAACACCGAAACTCACATATCCTAAATTATCGCAAATAGTAATTGGATTACAAAACCCTTTCCGTACTCAGACTCAACTTCAATTTCAATCTGTAATTCATCACATAATTTCTTTAGAAGATACAGTCCTATTCCAGTAGACTTGCTTCGATTAGGATTATCTCCTGTAAATCCTTTGTCAAAAATGAAAGGAAGATCAGAATTGAGCACTCCAATACCATTATCAGAGACTCTTAAATAATACCTATTCTTTGCACTATTAAAGCCAGTTTTTAAGCAGATAAAGCTCTCGATTTCTTCATCAGAGTATTTCACTGCATTAACCAATATTTGTGTAAAAATAAACTGAAATGTTTTTTTATCCGATACAATGGGGACATCTTCCATCTCTGAAATAACTGTAACTTCTTTTTCCCGAAGTAATGCTTGGAGTTCCAGCTGTACATCTTCACAGCAAAGATTCAACGATATTCTCTCTAAGCGGTAGTCTACATGCGATGCCTGTAATCTTGCATAAAATAGTATCTGTTCAACATCATCACTGATATTAATTCTTGCATGCTCAAGTCTTTGATACACCAACTTCGACATTTCTTCTTTACGATTTTCTAAAACAAAGGTTGCTAAAGAAATAGGTGTCTTTATCTCATGAACCCAACTTTCAATAAACTCTTCATAGTTTATGGATTGCAGTTTCGCATCATCTAATTGATCATTTTGCATCCGCAATTTATTAGCTAGATAATTCACTTCTTCTTTATGCAAATCACCAATGGATTCTATCAATATGCATTCATACTCCGGTGAGGGTTCTCGAAGAAAATCATAAAATGCTTTGCTTTGTTTTATCTGTTTTTTCCAAGCAAGTAACATACCAAAGGCAATGCTAATTACAGAAAAAATAATCATGATACCAACCAGAAGTCCGAATGTTTCTGGATACGCTAACCAAGCCATAAAAATAAAAAAAGCGTCACTTATACAAAGAAGTAATATCCAAGGACGTGATTCGTTTAAAATATTAAGCCAATCTCTTAGCTTCACTCCAAGTCACCTCCTTTTAATTGATAACCAATTCCTCTTACTGTCTTGATTCGATTAGACAATCCAACCTCATCAAGTGTCTTACGTAATCTTGTCATATTTACTTGTAATATGTTCTCATCAACATAGTCGCTACTTCCCCACAGCAGGCTAAAAAGCTCCTCTTTTTTTACTACAAAAGGAGCAGCTTTCACCAAGGCTTTAATAATAATTCCTTCATTGTCTGATAATGAAATAGAGTCCTTACCAACATACAATACATTTGCATTCTTATCTAACTGAAAATCACCAGCATCCAACAAAACACGCATATTTGCATAGATATGAATCAACTTTTGAATTCTACCAATTAGACGTTTAGGATGACACGGTTTTGTTAAATAATCATCTGCACCTAAATCTAATGCATGTAACTCATCACGAAGTTGATTACGTGAAGTCAACACCAAAATAGGGCCAATTCCTCTAGCCTTAAGCATCCGACAAATATCGAATCCAGAAAGCCTTGGCAGATTCAAATCTAATACAATTAGCGAAGGAGAAGCCAAGGCAATATCTTCTAAAGCGGTATCGAAAGAAGAGATACACTCTACAGAGTATCCTTCTTTCTCTAATATATTTTGTAACTCGTCACGTAGAAAGATATCGTCCTCAACAATGACTATTTTTTCCACACTTTCACCTCCTATGAAACCTCTTTTAATTTATTGATTTCTTCATCACTCTTTCTCTGAATCATCCATATATAGCAAAGCTCAAATAGGATAAAGATAATAAGTGCAATTCCTACCAGCAAAATAATAGTGCTACTGTTTGACGTCTTTGGAATAACCCTGAAAGCTTCTAACATAGACCAAATACCAAAAATTGAACTAATCAGTGCTACAGCAATCACCAAACTAAAATACCACCATATTTGTATCCTTGCTGATGAACACAGGGATTTAACACTTGCCCCTAACATAGATAATGTAGAATACCTATGTCTTGTGCTTCTTTGCTGCATAAGAAACTTCAATCCTAACACCGTATTTGCGATGATAAGGAACATCACACCTAAATAAAGTGTGGTATAACTTCCTGCCACTATATAAAACAACTGCCTTCCCATGCTTGCAAGATAGCTTTCATATTTTAAACCAGATGTATTAAGTAACTCGTCTACTTGATACATGGCTTGCATCAAACCTTTTTCCCGAACAAAATCAGGATCTAGAACCATATTCCAGCGGAATGGTCCTTCAGAATTTTTAGTCAACGCATTGTACATATTATCGGGAAGAATCAAGGCATAGGAAAGAGTAATGGATCGATCTGCAACAATATTGCTTGTATATAGTGTCGATGCCAATTGGTATTGCTTTTCATCTATATTAATTGTTGGATTAGTTTCCAATGCATTACTTAATATACCATGAGAGAATGAAAACTCAGTACTAGAATACATTGCAACTTCATTATCTTCTAATACAATGAGAGCTTTATCGATGGATTTAAGCAGTTTATTATAACTTGTAAGGGAAATTAAATAGGGACTCTCTTGATGTGATAAATACCTTAATAGCCTTTCTTTTTCTTCTGAATTTTTTTGTCTAGAAACCGATTCTTCTAATCCTGCCCAAGAAAAAGTGTGTGCCACAGTATTTTCAGGCATATCTCTATAATGTGTCCTTAAATGGCCAAGTTTCATAGGATAATAGTCCTTTACATAAGGATCCAACTTGTCAGATTTTAGTACAGAAACAATTTCTTTTTCTGATCCTTCAAAAGTGAAATCTACAGTTCTTGCTGATGCTTCACCTCGATTTAAAGTTGTAGAAATACCAAAAGCAAAACAGACCATGGCCAAAAGAATTAATAGTGAAGATATAGCAAGAGAACTAGATTGATGTAAAACATTCTCCTGAAGTTGCCTTCCTGTAAATATAAATAGACCGGTGGATGAACTACTTTTACGTCTTATCCATCCTCCAATCAAGCTTCCCAATCCACGAAATAGCATAAAAGTTCCACTGATGCCAACTAACAATATTAATGCAAATATGAGAAAATCAAGAGTACGCAAATATAAAATTGCCAATACATAAGCTGTACATAGCAAAACTGCTCCAAGTAGCAAACTAACCCAGCCCCATATAGGCGAAAGAATTCTTTGCAATTCTTCTTTCTGTTCATTCAGCAAATCCACCGGTTCCTTCTTGCTCATTCTCAAGCTAAGAATAAACACAGCTAATAGTTGCACCATAATAAAACCAAGTACCGTTAATCCTAGACCCGTCCAAGAGATACGAAACTGATGACCAATGATGCCCATTCCAATAAGTCTAGAAGTTGTGAGGCTAATTAGTTCTGTCAAAAATAAGGAAATTGGAATTCCAATGATCAAAGCAATTAAACCATTCCATAATGTTTCCCCCATGATCATTGCGAACAACCTGCGACCTTTCATCCCCATCATTAAATAGATTCCAAATTCATGACTACGACGTTGTAATTGGTATCTGTTAGCAAAATAAACCAGGAAAAATACGAAGAACAGTGAGACCGCATAGAGCACCGGAATCATTAACAAAAGCTTAGCTACCGCATCACTCTCAACAGTCTTTAGATACACCATAACATCCTGCTCGCCAAGGGAAAGGATGACATAAAAAGCAACAATAGAAATAACCAGTGAGGCAAAATAAACCCCATTTTCTTTTCGAGTTTTACGACTATTTCGTTTGATGAAATCAAAGAACATTAGAACTACCTCCTCCCAACTGTGCCATAACAGTTAAGATACGTTCATAAAAGGAATTCTTAGTTTCTCCTGGTACTTTCTTTCGAATCTCATGAAAAATCACACCATCTTGGATAAATAAGATTCTTGAGCAAAAGCTCGCTGCATTAGCATCATGAGTAACCATTAAAATCGTGGTGCCATCTGTCTTATTGGTAGAAGATAGTTTTTCCATCAAGATTTTTGCATTTTTCGAATCCAGGGCACCAGTTGGCTCATCTGCTAATACAATGCTTGGATTGGAAATTAATGATCTTGCTGCTGCAACTCTCTGCTTCTGACCTCCTGACATTTGAGATGGAAATTTATTTAATACCTCCTCAATATCAAATTGCTTAGTTAATTTTTGAAGTTGTTCCTCTTCCTTTTTGGGATTCTCTCCATGTATCGACAACGGCAAAACGATATTTTCTCTCCCAGTTAAGTTATCTAATAACTCAAATTCTTGAAATAAATATCCAATTTTACTTCCTCGATACTTTGAAAGCTTTGATCCTCTAAATGAAGAAATATTCTCTCCCTCTAATAATACTTGTCCAGATGTTGGTTTAATCATGGTTGCAATACAATTAAGTAATGTGGTCTTACCTGACCCACTTGCACCCATGATTCCAAGAAACTCTCCTTGAAAAACATCAAAAGTAATCCCCTTTAATGCTACGGTTTCACTTTGACCCTTACCGTATGTCTTATGTACTTCCTCAACTTGAAGCAACTTATCTGAAATTTTCATATAATATCCTCCCTATACCTTTTTCTATTAATACTATATAATAAAATTTTACCTATTAACACTTACAGTTGTTGTAAGCTTTGTAATGAGAGGATTATCTGTTTTATTAAGTTAATTATCAGACATCATTGCCTTTTTTAATTTCCAACGTAATCCAATTAACTACTATTGGCTCAACTTTATGCGATAATAGCCCAATCTGTATTTCTTCAATCATAAAGATATAACTTCATCTAGATTCTTTTTTATCTCCTCTGTTAATTGATGGGTTATCATAATTACTGTAAGTTTTGGATCTTCCAGGACCTTATTTTCAATAGCATTTCGAGTTTCAAAATCAAGGCCAGATGTCCCCTCATCTATAAACAAAAGCTTTTTATTTCGAATAAGTGCTCTTGCAATAGCAATACGTTGCTTTTGTCCTCCAGAAAGGTTTTTACCATTCTCAGTAATTTGATAATCAATTCCACCTGATTGTTCTAATGTAAAATCTAAAAGAACACTCTTTACAAGTACATCATTTAAAACTTCGTCACTAAATTCCTCACCTAATGTAATATTATAACGGATACTTTCGTTTAGGATATAAGTATTCTGATCAATGAATCCAACAAGATTTCGAAGACTCTTTTGCTCTATATTACCAAGTTCTAACTCATCATAATAGATTAATCCACCGTATCCTTTTAATATCCCTGCTAATATTTTAATTAATGTTGTCTTTCCTACTCCACTTTTTCCAACAATAGCATATTTTTTTCCCGAATAAAAAGTTAAATTATATACTGGAAGTGCAGAATCTATAAGCATCTTTTGACTTACCGCCATCTGTGCGTTTCCAAAAAAAAGTGAAGCAAGACTCATAAGCCCCACCACAGAACCTGGAGTTATTATTCCCTTAACAACCAATACCCCTGTGGCAATAATATAAATCATCTGAGACAATATGGCTACTGTGTTAATAATTGCATTAGAGGAGTAAATAACTTTATTGTATTTATATCGACTATCCTCTAAGTTTGTGGTAGACTTAGCAATTTGTATATTCATTTTATCTATACAGTTTTCTGATAAAAACACTCCAAATCCTAACATGATATTCTTAATTTTACTAGTAAAGATACCACTCGCATGGCTATAATCCTCTGCTACATTTTGCATACGAGGTGCTAGGTATTTAGGAGTAATCATGGTTACTAGTAAGCTCACTGGAAAAATAATAATAAATGACCAATGAATCATTGTGGCTCCAATAAGCGATGCTATCACTGAAATTATCTGATTAAGCATCATATAAAAAGGTTTTACTCCATTATTCAAT
>CAYYWN010000002.1:0-33061 GCA_964474485.1 uncultured Clostridium sp.
TTTTCAAACTCTATCATACATTGGTAATCCCATAGAAATAATATATTAATTATTATAAAAAATACATTGTTTCTATCAGATATTTTGTCATATATAGAAGATAATTTTTTTATTGATTTTATCGCACATTCACTTTTAGAGTTTATTAAGCCATTTTTTAATTGGTTTAAATAATCACTTTTGAAGTTTTTGCTTTCAATTAAACTTAACAGTCTAAAATATAAATTTATACTGTTTTTATATTTATAAATACTATTAAATACAGAGCTTCTTTTTTTTGCATCAATAAATAAAATTATTAATTGAATAACTACCATAAAACATGGTAATTTAAAATCTATTGAAGATGTAAAGCAGGATAACGCAATTAGTATCAATGTCATGCATGGCAATAATCTCGCTAAGAAAATAAGCCATGGTTTAGTATACAATTCATTTCTATCATTTCCCCATGTGTATAGCTCTTCTGGGTTTATACATTGATTAGATATGATCATGCCCTCGGCTTCAAAAAGTTGTCTCCAATCTAAATTTTGAGCTAACTCAATTAATGATAATTGTGTCCTCTTTACATCAATAGAGTTTGTTAATGGGTGTATAAGTCTATTTTTTAGTATTTGTCTCCCCATAAATGTTTTACTACTATTAATCCATTGAAATAATGAGTTCGCTCCAAATATGTCCAAGTCATCTGAATATGCATGTTGTTTATCTTTAAATTCAGTACCATCATCCTCAAAAGTTTTCCATTGACCATTCATTCTTTTTAATGATTTCTCATTTATTTCTTTTAACGCTATTGAATAACTTCTATTCTTAAATTCCTTATTATGCTTACCAATTAAATAAATAAAAATAATCATAAATAAAATAAAAACTCCTATGCTTACTAAATAACTTTTAATACTAAAAGTATAAATTGTAACACTAACTCCAACTATAAATGTAAGAAGTCTTAAATACTGTATGAGCTTTATTGACTTATTTTGCTCCTCAATTAAATCTTCATAAGTCTTCAATTTATTAATATAATCCCTATATAAACTATCCAACAGTTCTCCTCCTAATCATAGTATAATATCTTCTAACCTTCATGTGATATTCTTATCCTATCATGTTCGTTAAATTATGTCGAATACTCTTATAGGGCGAGAGCTGTCAGAGGTCTACACATGTATTTTGATAGAAATATAATACTGATACACAGATATTATGGGGGTTATCCCCTCTAAGACTACCTTTGAATTTAAATAAAAAAATAACGTGTTAAAAACCCAATAATTGCTCCAAACATAACAGAAGGAAGAAACATTTTTATTTTTTTAACCGCAATTCCTGTAGAAAGACAGCCTATAAGAATCGGAAATGAAATAACTAATTGTCCATCCACAGGAACTAAGATTTGTTTAATAATAAGTGCGGATATAACCGCAACTGGCACATAGTTAAAATATAAGCGCAGAGTAGGACTCATCTCTCGTCCTGCCATTATTTCGACGCCTACTATCCGTGAAATATACGTGGAAACCGAGAGTAATCCGATTAGTATCCAATGATTTAACATTTTTCAGACCTCCTCTTTAAATAAAGACCAACAAATGGTGCTAATATACCAGTAATAAAGATGATAAATTCATTACCAGGCATAAAACATTCTAGACCAATGGCTAATATTATAGCAGTGAGCGCCGTAACAATTATAGGTTTTTCTATAAGACTTGAAATAAGAATAGCTACAAAAGTAATGGGAAATGCTAGGTCTAACCCCCACTTTTGAGGATCAATTTGATTTCCAATTAACCCTCCAATAAAGGAAGAGAAAACCCAGGCAATATAGAAAGTACCAACAACAATCCCAAAATAAAGAGGATCTGGTCCATATTTTTTAAACCTTGCACTTCCCAAAACAAAAGGTTCATCTGACACACCAAAAGCTAGCAACCACCGCCACTTTTTCGCAGGGACAAGACCTTCAGCAAGAGCAGCACCGTATAAGAAGTTACGCAAATTTAACAAAACTGAGGTAATAAGCACGCTTACAACACTTGCCCCAGCCGTTAACATTCCAACTACTACCATTTGCAACGAACCAGAAAATACCAACAGAGACATTGTTACGATACCTAATAAACTAAAATTAGCTTGGTTTGCAGGTACTCCATAAGATAAACCATATGCACCAATGGCCATTGCTAGTGGCAAAGCATCCAAAAAACCAGTTTTTATCGTTCTTTTTCTTTCATCCATCTAAATAACACCTCCTCATTTTTTATTGCAAAACATCAACTACTCTGAATAAAACTAACCATACCAATGTGAGCACTCTCTATGGAAAACAAAAATATTAACCTATGGTGTAAAATAAATACTGGAGTGGTATAATAAAATTAACCTTTTATTTATTATAACATAAAAAACACCGCATTGGTATATTAAAATAAACCTTTAGTTAATTATAATATACTAATCGGATAGAAATAGCAGGTCTTTGAATTAAAGGAGGAAAAAATGAATACTGAAAAACCTTGGGAAGAAGAGAATGTGGGAAAACGTATAGGTGCGAACCTTCGTCAATTTCGAACGAATAAAGGAATTAGTCTAGAGTCTTTAGCCAATCAAATCGGCGTAAGCAAATTAACATTAATAAAGATAGAAGGAGGAGAAGCCAATCCTACGTTGTCAGTAATGTGGAAAATTTCAAATGGTCTAAATGTTCCTATAAGTGCGCTATTATCTATCGAATCAAATGTCTCCATTGCTCGGAAGAAAGATGGACTGAAACTGAGCAGTTTTAACGACGTATTAGTAGCTGAGCCTTTATTTCACTCACATGGCCTAATGGAACTTTATCGAGGTTACCTACAGCCTAGGGGAGAATACTTTTCCGAAGCACATCCACGAGGCGTTGTAGAATTTGTTACTGTTATGTCAGGTCAGTTGATTGTAGATATAGACGGAGATACTTATCACTTATATGAGTACGATTCAATCCGTTTTAAAGGTGATAGTTCCCATAAGTATACCAATCCCTCATCCTCTTTAACAATTTTACACTTTGTCATTTCTCATAACACTCTTTAAAAAATCTTCTTTTCAAAAAAGTCTATCACTTTACATTGAGCTCACTGAAAAAGTCCCTCTTATGATAAAATTCAAAAGAACCTTGTAAATGTAGAATTACAAAGCATTTACAAGGTTTTTTGATATAATTATAGTATCAAATTAGGTGGGTTTTATTACTTTTCGTGCATACCCTTTATTTTGATATTCAGGAAGTATACAAAAATCCTGTAGTTCAAAATGATTGGGTCTATCATCAGCTTCATGATCTAGCCAAAATGTATCGATTATAATATAATCTAACATTATTTTATAAAAAAGGTATCTATCCATACACCATAAAACAAAATTTGCATCTCCAATAAACTCTAAATATGTTCCTTTCTCTTCTCCAAATCTAACGTCTTCATCTGTATATGCAAGTTTTCTAACCTCAATAATTTTCTCAGCATCCTCAATTTTAACTTTTTCAAGATGTATCATAAAATCAACCTCCACTATTTATTTACTTAATTAAAAATACAAGAGTTGAAAAAAAAATCATATATTTAAAAAAGCTATGGGCATATTCGCACGGAAGTAACTACTGTATTTAAATTCATAACTAAGAATAAAAAATATCATGATATAAAGCTAATGTGTAAAGTTCTTAAGGTATCTAGGAGCTCTTATTACCAATTCCTTAAGATGAAACCAAGTAATAGAGACATAGAAAATAAAAACATTGAAAAATTGCATAAAAAGTTGTTACAAATTTAACTAAAAGTATTGCAAAAATATAATACATGTTATAAAATGGGTTCATATACTATATTAGTAATAAGGAGGGTTAAAATGAAGCAAGTTACAAAAAACAAAATTTTATTGGTTGCTTTGCTGATCTTCTCAGTTATTGGTGGTGTTTTCTACCAAACAACAAGTGTACAAGCAGCCCCTAGCCCATGCCCATATAATAGTACACATAATTTATCAAGCAAATATGCTGGATGGGTAACATACCAAAATAAAAATTATTTAAGCACATATTATGAATGTGTTCATTGTGGAACAGGAATATTCTGCGACGGTAGACCAGCTTGGGTAACAGGTGCTTACATGGGAAACTATGCATTCCCAGGAGATTGTGAAGGAACGTATGTTGTGGAAGGAACATTTAAAATTAAGGCTAATAGAATGTATTACTCATCTTCTATGCCATTACAAGGATGGATATTCCACTAAAAAATACTGTAATATCATATACACAAAAAACAAAAGACTGACTAGAAACTACAATTTGGTCAGTCTCTTTTAATATAACTAAATAAATCTAAAAGTCAAAATGACACCATATAGTTCTTTTTATTTTTACCTATTTTACGGACATGGTTATATACTAGCATAGACATAACTATATAAAATGTCTAAGTAGCAACAGCCTCAAAAGTAATTATCTCTTCAAAATTTGATGGATATTGCTCCAATTTATAATCTGAAGAAATAACAATATTTTTAAATCCTATACTTTCAAGTATTAATTTAAACTCTTCTACTCCATACCATCGTAATGGAAAATACTCTAATTCAGTTTGCAGAAGTACACCTTCACGCCACTTTTCATATCGTCCATGGGAAATAGTATATTGATTTATATAGTCAACTTCCACAATTTTATTTTCTAATGTAATTATATCTCCATTAGAACATTCCCAAGTTTTTGTAGAAACTGTACCTATTGAAATATCAGTTTGCAAAGATATATCAACAATTAATCTACCACCATTAGATAAATGCTTATAAAAGTTTTGTAATGCTTTTATTGAATCTGCTCTTTTATGTAGTAGAAGGAACGTTCCCGTTGGAACTATAATAGCATCATATTTTGTATCTTGTGAAAAAGACTCCATCTTTGCCTCAAAAAGTTTAGGGTTCAAATCTCTTTTTCTGCAATTATTCTTACATATATTTAACATGTCTTTTGAACTGTCAAATCCATCAACATTTAATCCTTTTTCTAAAAGTGGAATTAATATACGCCCAGTTCCTGTTGCAGGCTCAAGAATAGCCCCTTTACACGACTCTAATCTATTCATGTAAAATTCTACATCTCCAAAAGAATGACCTGTAGGCTTATCCATATCATATACTTCTGAAGACAATCTACCATAATAGCTCAACATCTTTTATCACCTTTCTTCCTTAATTCATTCTAATACTTTACTTTTTTCAACAGGAATGTAAATATCCATGACAGTATCCTTCCTATGATGACAGCGTTCATCGTAGAATTCAAAATCAAGTTTACTTTTGTCATAAATATATCCACTGTCTTTAAACCAATCTTCAAAAACATATTTCCATGTACTTACAATAATCTTTGCAAACTCCTTTTGTTCTTTGTTATTTGTAGTATCAACAGGAGTCGTTGTAAAAACGGCATACTGGGCTTCTGGAACTTCTACTGTTAGCATATTTTCTTCTACCTTTGAAAAGTCATCAACAATTACACCTAAAAGATATAGTGCATTTCCATCTTCAGATAATGGAACACACAATCCCACTTCACCATGTTTAGATGGATTTAAAATTTTGTACATTTTGCTTTCTAAATTTTCACCATTATAATTGCTCCAGAAGGATGCAATATCCTTCGTATATGTGACCCCAGTAATATTGGTTTTAATTCCATAACCAGCAACCTTAAATGCAGGTCTTTTTACAATAACAGGGTTCGTAATATAACCTCTAATTTCACATGTCGTTTTTGCATCAGCATATCCAGCCATTTGTCTCATATACTGTGTGGGACTATAACCAAATGCTTTACGAAATGCCTTGGTAAAGCCACTATGTGTTTCAAATCCATATTCTAAAGCAATATCAATAATTTTTCTGCCTTTAAATAATTCTGTCGCTACTAAAGACAGCCTACGTCCTCGAATGTATTCCATAACAGATACACCCTTACATAAACTAAAAACTCTACAGAAATGATAAAGAGAGTACCCAGATTGACTAGAAACGTCTTCAATAGTGATATTTTCTTTGATATGATCTTCAATGAATTTAATAGACCTTTCAATATCTTTCCTATAATTCAATGTCCAACTTCACCTGACCTTCCTCCATGCGGTAATTTTATTATAACAACAACTTTAAAATAAAACTGTGCCTGTCTTGCTAAATATTGATGAATGAACTCTTTTTCTATTATAAAATCCTTCTTTATATTCAAATACACTAGTTTAGCATGTTTATAATCTATAAATATATATATCATTCCTTCTTTAGTACTGCATGAAAACTCTCTATATATTAAAAATCCGGTCAAGGTAACACATCATTCAACCTTAACCGTAGCTTATTACTTCATTCATTTTTGAATCTTCTCCATATTTTCAGTAGTGATTTCCACCTCTAAAACATCAATAACCAATCTTCTATCTAATTGTTTTGATAATACTACGTCTTCATTTACAATACTCTCATAAGTCATAGGTACAATGTACTCAACTTCTTTAGCCGATTTTTTTACTGTTAAAATCAAATTTTTAGTTTTAGTAGAATTAATAATATCTTGTAATTCATTGTTTGTAGTTTTAGCTATACCTTTAAAGTCAAAAAACCCCTTACATTTAACTTGATATACAACTTTGCTTGACCCATCACGATACATATACCTCTTGTTATACACTTCTATTCGCTTAAATATTTCCTAGCAAATTCTGATACATATAATTCTTTAAAATTCAAACTATCATATAGATATCGTGCTTTATTACCTACAACACACCACAAGAAAATCTCCTTATTCCCCCTATTGTAAAGTTCATTACACAAATACTTTACGAACTTTTTGCCAATCCCCTTTCCTTGCATATCTCTTCGTACTGATATACTTCCAATTTCATTACCCTCCAAGCATCCATGACCTACAATTTTTCCATCTATCAAATATGTATATCTATTTTTACCATCTTGTTTCCACTCATCACGACTTTGTTTACTTTGCTTTCCTACTTTAGAATCTGGAAAGTCTCCCACATTTACTCGCATTTCATGAAATGCTTCTGTAGACAATTTAAAGGCATCAGTATAATCTTCATCGCAATAATATCTAACTGGTATCAGTTCATTGGAAAACTTTCCATCAGCATGCTTCATACAAGTACTGGAAAAGTATCTTTCATATCCATGTTTCCTTGCAAATCTTTTCGAGTTTCTATTGTTAATGGAGTATGCTGTCATTATCTTTTTTGTTTGTATTTCCTTTAAATAATCTTCTGCATACTTAATAAGTGCTTTCCCTATTCCCCTATTTCTATAATTGATAGATGTGAAAACAATTACAAAGGATGTATCTTTATCAGGTTGGATCTGCACTAATCCGACTATTTCTTTCTCCAAATAAGCAACCGTAATCATTTCTGATTCTAGTTCTAAATCCCTTAGAAGGTAATCACTTACAGCTTTATCTTCGGCTACCATTGTCATTATTGTATCATATTCATCCTCACTAACCTTTTTATATTGTAACTTCATATATACCCTCATCCTTTCTTGTTTTTACCTTATCATCACTAATTATTTTGTTATGATACGGATTATGTTCATAATCTGAGTTATAAACCATTTTAGAATCCAAGTTATTACAAAAGGTCATATAACTCTTTTAAATTCAAAATTTTTAAGACGCTCTCATCAATTCTTGTTTCACTAATTGTACCATTTTTTACTGCAGTATAAATACCATTATAAGCATCCACAAAATCTTCAGGCATTAAAATAATATCAACGCCTGCCAATATTGCCTTCACAGCGCTTTCTGACGAGGAATATTTCTGCGTAATAGCGCCCATTTCCATTGAATCTGAAATAACCACACCTTTATACCCAAGTTCTTTGCAAAGCTTTCCCTCAATCATTTCAACGGATAATGAAGCTGGAAGCTTATCGCCTGTGATGTTCGGTGCGGTTATGTGAGAAATCATAATCATATCCGTTGTATCAATAGAATTTATAAACGGAATTAATTCACATTTCTTTAATTCCTCCCATGTTTTTTCAATGGATACGTACCCTGTGTGTGTATCACCTTTTGTGTCTCCATGTCCCGGGAAATGTTTGACACAACTCATAATTCCCGCTTCATGCAGTCCTGAAATTTCTGCCAATACCATTTTAGCAACTAAATCAGGGTTATTTCCAAAAGAACGGCTTCCTATTACGATGTTTTTAGGATTTGTGTTGATGTCAGCAACTGGTGCAAAATCCAAATTAAATCCATATGACTTTAGGTACGAGCCTATGGTCAATCCGACATCTTTCGCATTTGCAACATTTTTGGTTTCTCCAACTTTCTGCATACTTTCAAATTTAGGTACATCAAAATTTGGTGACTTGGCAATTCGTGATACAATACCACCTTCTTCATCGATGCCTACAAATAAGGGAATAGTACTTTGCTTTTGCATATCAGAAATAAATGTGGTTAACTGTGTAGGATTTAAAACATTTTTCCCAAATAATGCAACACCGCCTATGGGGTATTTCTTCAGAGTTTCCTGCATATTTATATCAAATTTTACCACCCCATTATTTCTTGAATCATTGATTTGTTCAGATATTAAATTTAGCTGCAAATTATCAGATCGTATAATAAAAAGCTGCCCGATTTTTTCTTCAAGTGTCATATTATCAAATAACCTTTCTGCCTTAGATTGTGTCTCTACTATAGATGATGCGTGATCCTCACCTGCATCAACATGTGGTAAGGGTAATACCTCATTAGAATTTTTATTGATACTACAGGCTGAAAGTATCAGCAACGATAAAGCAAGTAATCCATAAATGAATTTTTTCATATTCTAAGCCTCCTTTGTAAAGCAAAAATGTAAAAAGGTACTTCAAATAAACACAATTGAAATGCTTGTACCTGGTAATTTTCTGGGCCTCGGCTCTAATTGATGGGAACAAAGTGACCCTCTTTCTATTACCTTATCTCTACCATATGGCGTAGTTCTTACGATCATATATTGTTATAATATGTGGCAGATTGCTTTGTCATATGACATTAGCATCAATACTTAAAACAAAAATCTACACTCTACTACTAAACTCTTCGACATCCTTTTGAATGAGATTTAATGCATTTCCCCAAAAATCTATTGAGTGGACATCTATATCAATCATCTTTGCACTATCGAGAATATTATTTTTACCTGTAGCGCTCAAAAAGTTATTATATTGCGATACGAAAGCTTCTCCTTTTTTAATATATTCCGCATAAATACCCTTAGAAAATAAAACTCCAAATGAATATGGAAAATTTAGAAACTCATTGCCAACAATATAATACCCTACATCTGAAATACTTTTTTCTAAAATTGATAACCCCTCATTGATTGGTAGTATATTAAGCAATGCCTTATTTACTATGGTTTCACAAAAAATTGAAGCTGTTTCAGCAATAGGGTTAGGATAATCCGTATTTAACATCTCTTCATTTTTAAGACAATAACTATGATAAGCATCTCCAATTTCATGAGCAAGTACACCAATATCACTAAAGTTTCCAGTGAAGTTAGTCATGATTCTGCTTTCTTTTATTGGAAAGATATCAACAGTCAGTCCATAATTCCCTTTCCCTGTCCTTGGCTCAGCATCAATCCACCTATCATCAAAGGCTCTTTTTGCAAAACTTGCAAGTTCTTAACTGAAAGTTTTAAAGCTTGATACAATTAAATCCCTGGCATCTAAATATGATATATTTGTATTAGCATCACACACTGGTGCAAAGATATAATAGAAGGGAAGACTCACTTTATGTCCTAGGATTTCTGCCCTTTTGTGATAATATTCATGAAATATAGGCAGGCATTCTTTTATAGCTGAAAACATAACAGTTAAAGTTTCATAATCCATCCTTGATACATTGAGGACTTTTTCCAAAGGTGATTTATATCATCTCATATTATAAATAGTAAGTGCTTCACCACTAATTCCGTTTAAACATGCTGCTGATGCTTGTGATATGCTTTTACATGCGTCAGCCTCTGCATAATAAGCTCCCTTGCTTCTACATTTGAACTATCCGCACTTAAAACTAAATATGAGTACAAAAACAAACAAGAATATAAGCTTTTATATTCATTATAAAACTTCAAAAACTCTTCAATTTTAAAAGTAGCTCTGCTACTATCTTTTATATTCTTTTTAGCCCATTGATTTAAATTTACAATATGCTGATTAAGAAGTTTCATATCACATTTAAACTTTTCTAAGGTAAATGAAGTGTCAAGTGTATCTAAATTCCATGTTAAATCCATTAATAAACATATCCTTAAAACTATTATTTAGTTCATTAATCATTTCTAATTGTAGTTCTAAATCTCTTGGAATGTACATCAAAATTTGGTGACTTGGCAATTCGTGATACAATTTCACCTTCTTCATTGATGCCCACAAATAAAAGAATAGTATTTTGCTTTTGCATATCATAAATAAATGTAATTAACTGTGTAGGAGTTAAAACGTTTTTCCCAAATAATACAACATCGCCTATGGGGTATTTGTTCAGAGTTTCCTGAACTAAGAATTATTCGATAAACACAATCCCTTATTTACAATATTATAACATATTACTAAGGATCTTATTTTTTATATTTATACCCTATTATAAAGTATTCTCTTGCTACAATAAGTTATGATTGCTACAACTGCAACAGAGGCAGCTATATATGATGAAATGTTAAGTGGAGGGCTTAGAAGTAATATGGTGTCCTTATTTCATAAAAGCTTACCCCTTGCTCTGTTTTTAGAGGTAGGAGATTTGGGATATCCTCCGTGGAGTAGCACATCAAAACCTGCATCTAATGCAGAAATAAAATCTTCTTTAGGTCTTGGGATTGTTGATTTTACAGAGAAATCAGAGCCACCATCATCAGTACTTACAAGTATTAGTAGCAACCAAAGCTCTGCAATTACCAACCCTCAAAATGCCGTTTCTTATTTCCCAGAATTTCGTTATGAAACATATTGGAGATTATTAGAACGTGTTTCAGGTGGTTCAAATGCAAGATTTAAATTTAAGAAAAACAAGTATTCCACTTACAAAAACCGTACACACTTTAGTCTTATATGGATGCGAGATGGAATGCTTTCTATGAATCTTACAGACTCACTTACAATAAGGGAGAACCTATGGCAAGATTGGCACATTGCACCCTTAAAACCTTAAATACCGAAAAAGAAAGGTGGATTTTATGAAGACATATAAGAAAAGAGTAATAGCTATATGTATTATTTTAATGGTTGCTTTAACATTTAGCACTACAGTATTTGCTGTAGGTACAAGAGATTTAGCAGGAGCAATCGAAGGTACTTGGAAAGATGCATCTGTGCAAATTAAGGCTGTAGTAAATAAGGTTGTGTTCCCTGCAATTGATCTTATTTTAGCAGTGTTTTTCTTTACTAAACTTGGTATGGCTTATTTTGATTATAGAAAGCATGGGCAGCGCCTGCTATCTTGTTTGCATGTTTAGTATTTACCCTAACATCTCCAGCGTATATTTGGACGATACTTGGGATATAAAAAAAGAGCAGGCTGACTTTCTTTATGAAAATCGACCTGCTCAACAAATTGGAATTTAAGTGAGACTCCAAATTTTATATTTGGCCAGTCGAACTTACACCTACGTAATGAAATTGAGTAGGTGTTTCATTTATAAATAATGATAAAAACCTTGATATATAGGCATTTATAGTATCATAAACTAAAGGAAACTCCTACTTCGCTACTCTACGTAAGAGTAAGTTCCGCTAGCTAAATCGAAGATTTAGAGCGTCACTTAAATTACTATATTATAGGGATGGAGAGCGAAAAATTGCTGAATCACTAATCAACGATATGTGTTCTCTAGGAAACTACAATGATTTGATACTATTTGATAGAGGCTATCCATCACAAAACTTAAAATTGAAAACTTTACTGGAAAAACAATTATTTCTATAGAACAAGATTTCTATGCAACTATGTATTTAGCTAATATGGTAGCATTAGCTAAATACATAGTTGCTAATGAATCTATTGAAGAAAATTATAAAGATAAATCATTAAAACATGAGTATAAAGTAAATACAAATGTTTTAATAGGTAAATTAAAAAATACCTTAATTGAAATGTTAATAACTAAAAATTCTTGGAAACGCAAAAGGATATTAAGAGAAATTCAAGAAGAAATTGATAGAAATATAATTCCTATAGGACCAGATAGAAGCTTTAAAAGGAAAGATCATAGAGCTACGCAAATGGGAAATAGAATGAATAAAAAAGAGCTTTATAGATAATAAATAGATAACTGTTATCCAATAACTACCATGTTATATGATGGTTTATTTGTTGTGTTTTAAAATAATTATCAAATCTATAAAGCTATAAAAATTGATTTTAGTAATATACTAAAATTCACAATTGTAAATTTATTGAATTATAAGTTTATGACATTGCGCCGGAGGTAGTTGTGGGGAACAAAATGACCCTCTTGCTACTTCCACCATTGGCGGAATCAAAGCATAAGCCATGTGCATAATATACACTCCTTTACAAAATAAAACGACCCAAAAAGGAAAGCATATATCCCTAACCCTTCATGGGTCTTATTTTCATTAATTCTTTAAATTTCTCATTACATTTTGAAACCTTCATGGTTTCGATTCATGTATTAATTCAACATAATATACTCATTTCACAAATACACTTTTACATCATCATCTTAATTTCTTTAGACTTATCAAGATCAATATAAAGTTCTCCCTTATATGGGTTTCTCTTAGTTTTCACTATCTTATATATCATATAAACAAGTACAGCTATATTACTTGCAAGAGCTATTGCTCCTAAAATTGTATAAATAGTAGTATTGTAAGTTGATTTAACTACAAACATTCCTGTATCCTGGAAATTCGGAAAAGTTTGAGCAAACATGCACCATATAGCTAAGGTCTGAGCTCTATGCTGTAGCCAAGCACCCTTTCCAACAGTAAATGCGCAAAGAGTTGGTGCAATGAGTAATGCTAAGCCTGCGTACCAAGAATGAGTAGGTATGCAATTATAAGTGTATACAAAATTCCATAAATCATATGCAATAATCCAGAACCAAAGCATATCAGGCCATAGCATATCCTTACTTTTGTCCTTTTTAGTTTGTTTTCTAATTACTATTCCAAACCAACCAGTTATAGCAATGATATTTAGTATACCAGCCGCCGCATTCATATAATTCCATGGACCACCCATTACCCCTACTACTTCACCTCCAATAGCTCCTGAATCCATCATCCAATAAGTGGATCCAACCTCAATATCTCTTGCTACTGCTTCTATAATATTAATAGCTAGAATCAACGGTGGAAAGCATAGTGCAATTTTATTATCAGCTAGTCTCCAAACAACCTCGCCAGTAATTTTATCCTTTTTCTCAATATGACGAATACACCAAAATCCAATACAGCCAGCTGTTGCAGAATAAACTTTAGCTAGATGAAACCAGTCAGTATAGGTAACATCCTTTAAAACAGTCATCCAAACAACTGTTAAAATAATTGGTAAAATAACAAAGCTAAAAAATCCTGCCCACTTCTGTCTTCTAGAAAATTCATTGAATAAAAACAAACCTGCAAAAACTACAAACCACATTCCCCATGTAGAAAACATTGTTGCTCCTTCAACATAATTAAATTCAAACATTTAATTCACCCTCTACCCCTATTAAAATTTAAAATTACTTTATAAATTTTTTATAGTTAACTAAGTTATTTAAAAAGTTTCTTTACTTTTTTAGTTGTAATTTTCACTTTACGTTTAAGAACTTGCTTTATAACTACAGGTTTTAGATCCTCATAGGCTACACCCTCACCATCATATTTTCTTACAAGGGAAATAGCATCAAACTTACATTTAGTCGTACATTGACCGCATCCTACACACAGAAATTCATCTACAACTGTTGCCCCACAACTAAGACAACGTTCAGTTTCTTTCTTTATCTGGTCTTTAGTAAAAGTTTCACGTAAATCTTTAAAGGTTTTTCGTGATTTACTTCCATCCACATGGCCTACACTCTGCCTAGGAGTACTATCATATCCTTGAAGTTCTAAATTTTCCTTATCTAATGCATGATATTCTTTTCTATCTCTACCAATAATCAAACTTTGCCCTGGCTGAACATAACGATGAATTGAAATTGCACCTTCCTTACCTAAAGCAATAGCATCTATTGCAAATTTAGGTCCTGTTAATGCATCCCCACCAGCAAAAACATCAGGCTCACCGGTCTGCAATGTAAATGTATCTGCCTTAATAGTATTATTTCTATTTAGTTCAATTTTGCTATCTGATAAAAGTTCTCCCCAACTTATTCCTTGACCTATTGAAAGTAGTACAGTATCAGACTTAACTATGATAGTGTTATTTTCATCATAAGATGGATTAAATTTTCCACTTTTATCAAATACAGAAATACATTTCTTGAATTCTACTCCTGTAGCACGACCATTTTCAACAATTACTCTCTTTGGTCCCCAAGAATTATTAATTTCAATTTCCTCTGATAATGCTTCTTCAATTTCCTCTGGAAGTGCAGGCATTTGTTCACGACTTTCCAAACAGTACATTTTAACTTGAGTATTTCCAATTCTAGTAGCTGTTCTCGCAACATCTATGGCAACATTACCACCCCCGATTACGATTACATTGCCTTCAAGTTTTAACTCCTTACCTAAGTTAACATCTCTCATAAAGTCTATACCTGTTATAACATTTTCTACATTTTCACCTTCTATTCCAAGCTTTCTTCCCATACAAGCACCTATTGCAATATAAAAGGCTTTAAATCCTTGTTCCCTTAACTCATTAAGACTTACATCTCTTCCAATCTCAACGCCTGTCTTGAATTCAACGCCCAATTCTTTCAGTATGTCAATTTCAGCATTTATTACATCCTTTTCAAGTCTGAATGAAGGTATTCCTAAAGTTAACATTCCACCAAGAACCTTTTCTTTTTCAAACACAGTTACTTTATAACCATCAATGGCTAAGTAGTATGCACAGCTAAGACCTGAAGGCCCAGCTCCCACAACAGCAATTTTTTTACCATACTCGTACCTACGTTTGGGTACATATCTATGCTCAGTATTTAAATCTTGCTCAGCAATAAATTTTTTGATTTCATCAACAGCAACTGGCTCATCAATATCTCCCCTAGTACAATCTGTTTCACACTTTCTTGGGCAAATACGTCCACATACTGCAGGAAACGGATTTTCTTGTTTGATAAGCTCAAGAGCTTCCCTATATCTTCCTTGAGATGCAAGTTTAACATAACCTTGAACTGCAATATGAGCTGGACAATTGGTTTTACAAGGACTTGTACCCGTATCAACTACATCTTTTCTATTGGTTCGATAATCAGGATTCCATTTATCTGAACCCCACTCAGTATCTCTTGGAGTATCAATTCTCTTTATCTCAGTAGTTACTGGTGTTTTTGAACATAACTTTTGTCCCAATTGAAGTGCATTAACTGGACAGTTTTGAACGCACTCTCCACAGGCAACACATTTATCTTTGTCTACTTTAGAAACATAGTTTGAACGTACCATGTCAGCATTAATGAACATACTAGCAGTTCTTAAAGCCAGACAAGAACATCCACAGCAATTACAAATAGCATGAGTTTTACCAGAACCATCCAAGTTAGGTATTTGATGCATTAAACCGTTTTCTTCTGCTCTCTCAATAATTTCAAAGGCTTCTTCACGAGTAATCTGTCTACCCTTCTTCGTACGTATATAGTATTCTGCAGCGTGACCCATTTGAATGCACATATCTTCCTTAAGGTGACCGCAGCCTTCTCCCATAGCTTCTCTTGCTGTACGGCATGAACAATCAGAAACTGAGAAAATATCATTATCATTAAGATACTTGGAAACTTCCTCATAGGATGCTCTTCTGGTTTCACCTTCAATGGCATGTTCTATAGGTATAACGCGCATAAGACCTACTCCTACAGGAAAACTTCCTGCTGTCTTAGGTCCTCTTACCCTTCCATAGGCTTCAAAAGCTCTAGGAATCTGAGGATATTTTTTAACATTTTCCTTATTATTAACCATCATTTCCATAATACCTGGAACCCAAGTCTCATACCAAAATGTATCTACTCCATCGATCTCATTTACAAAACAAACCCCTATATCTGCTAATTCTAATAAAAGTTCTGTTGTTCTCTCTACAGATTTACTGCATAAAGGAGCAACATCTTTAGCAGTAACCTTTTTACGTATTTCCATACAAAGTACAACTTCTGCCATTTCTTCTGAAACAACAGGTTCAAGAATCATATACTCGGGATCTGTAGCTTTGATTTCATTTTTCGAACCCCGTTTCTTATTACTTATGTGATTTGCAAGATCAAGTACCCTTTCCTTGACCATATATTATACCTCCCCACAATAATTATATGTCACAGTTTATGATATCTTTAATGTTATGAATCCTTAAAAGTCATTTTTTTCTAATTATTTATTTATCGACTTATACAATCAGACCACTGTCCAATTCTTCTCTAAGTAGCTCAGCCCCGCGATCATTGTTGTCAAAAACACTTTGCTTAATTTCTAAAACTTTAAATATCTCCATATAACCCCTCCCCATTTCATATTTAATTCAAGTTGCTTTATTAAAAACAAGTCACAATATGTCATTACCAATTGTTCCACAATATAACATAACAGTTGTTATGTTTATAATATAATATATGTTTATCTTTGTCAATAGATTAACATTCCAAATGGTAAGTGTATTGTGAAGATACAGAATATTTCATCCTTGGTATAATAGTGCTATAATATGTAAACCATGATGTTGTAAAAATATGATATACTATTTTAAAATGAGGTGAATAAAATGAGCTCCAATGAACTAAATGAAAAAAAACAACATATTTTAGATGCTGCAATTAGTGTATTTATAGAAAATGGCTTTGAAGAAACAAGTATGCGCCAAATTGCCTCAGCTGCTGGGCTTACTACAGGTGCCATATATCATCATTTTAAGAATAAGGACGAACTATTCTATCACGCAGTAAAGGAAGCCATGTACTTTGCTCAAAAACTTTCTGAAAAAGATGAAAGTAGTAATCTTAAAAGCACTGAAAATATGTTAAATGAAATTAGTAACAAAGTTAGGGAACGTATGTCAAAGATTAATGAACAACGCCTTTTAATTTTATTAATAGGTTACGTATTATCCAAAGGTGGCTCTCTTAATGAAAGCCTTAAACAAGATTATAATGAAATAATAAACAAGGTAGCAGATATGTACTTTTATGCATTTGGTATTGAAAATAAAAGCTGTAAAAAAAGTCTTGCTACTATTTTAATAGCTGCACTAGATGGTGTTGCAATTCAATATTCCCTTGGGGTTTTAAAACAGGAAGATGAAGAATTTAAAGACACCTTTGTGAACTTTTTTGCAGAAAGCATTCCTGCATTTATGCAAAGGGGGCATTTCTAACCTAAATTACATAAGACAAGGATATTTGCAACCTTTACACAGTATCCTTGTTTTTCTATTGATAAAATAAATACTATCTATTTCCCCTGCTTCTTTGTAGTAATTTTTACTCTTATATCTTATATTTACATAATACGCATATTCTAATAAAAATCCAATAACTCAAACTTCAGTAAAACCCTTACTTTAAATTTTCTGGATCGGTAAGTAGACTAAGGAATCACTTCCTTAGTCCCTCTTAGAACCGTACGTGCGAATTTCCCTCATACGGCTCCCCATATTATAATTCACAGAATATATGTAATCTCTTCTTTTAATCCGAATATATTAACATATATCTTAACTTTAGGTATATTGAAGTAATTGAACATCCTATCGAAACTAATCCAATTATAACTTCTTCTTTGCTTTCTCCTATTTAACCATTTAAAGATTAACCTTCTCACTAAATATCTAAAATTATCTAGTTTCTTGGAGTTATCTGTGATTCCATAATACCTATAATACCCAACTAATTAAGGTTTTATCAGTATATGACTTTAACTTTCATGTTCTCTCAAACTTTCTATAATAATATGCATCCTTGCCCAAATATGGAATTTTAGTTTTATCTTCAACTCCATTTATCTATCATTTCGTGGCTAATAGTTTCAGCATTCGCTTGTGGCATAGTAACTTGTTTGTCTACACTTAACTTGTTACATCTCCATAATAAGCCAAAGACATCGTATCAATTCTTCCACTTTCTATAGATTTTCCTAAATGCTTTTCACTATTATGATTTAAAAAACGATAGTCAAAAGAAACATTATGACCAACAAGTGATAGTTGGTTTGAAAAATCGACAAATTGTTTGATAGCAATATCAATTGATGCTCCTAATGCAACGTCTTCAGCAGATGTTAAATATATTAGGCTGAAATTTAGATAATTTTGTAATTATATAAAAAAATAATATGAATATTGTTATTAAAATTTATTCTTGCTTTTACTATTATAATTTTTACTACTAGTATTAATTTACTTATATTATTTTTATGTTTATTATTTTTTATTGTTTTTATTTTTATTTTTGTTATTATTCTTATTGTTTTAGACATTATAAGGGGCTTAATTTTTATATTTATACCCTATTATATTTTATAAACACATTTCTATCCTGCAACTGATTTTCATAGTTTCACATGTAAATAACTAGAGCAGGAGCACGCTAAAAAGCACTCCATTAAATTTTACTCTAATGAAATGCTTTTACCTGGTAATTTTCTGGGCCCCAGAGGTAGGTGATTGGAACAAAGGGACGCTCTTACTAATTGTATATAATTATTCCTTAGTTAATGTATAAGTATTTAATTCGCCTTCAGGTGTACCATTAAAATAACTTGTTCCATTAATATCATATCTAACTGCATATGTTATGCCACCACCGCCATCTTTTATTCCTTTTATTTGAACTTTTCCTACCGCTGGAACAGTGATTTCTTTCGGCTTATGTTTAATCATAAAAGCATCTCCTATTGGAGCACCGTCTACAATTACTTGTACATAGTCTCCATCTTCACCTGCATAATCCCATACCCAAATTTTAGTATCTTCCACATCGGATTTATGTATAATTGTATAATCCTTAGCCTGAGCATTTTCATCTTTTGATAATAAAATAATTCCAGCTGAAACAGTAGTAGATACTTTATCTTTTAATGCATTTTTAGCAGATTGAGAAGTATCAACTGTTGATGTACCTGTAAAAATAAATGAAACTATTGAAGCAGCTATACATATTATTCCGAATATTTTAAGAGGTTTATCAATATGTTTTCTCCTAGCTTTTTCATCAAACTCTTTTTTAGGTTCTTCCATTGCGTCATTTTCTTGATAATTAACATTAATTTGCGGCTCATCGTACTGATTTCGGGAAGTATTTAACTGTTCATTTGTATCTTGACTTGTTTTTATAGGATTTTCCATGGCTTTATTGATGTTATTTTTTAAATTGCGTTGTTCATTACTCATAAATTCACCTCCCTTCAATATGCCTTACTGGCTTTAACTTGAAGTAAATACACATTGCTATTCTACAAATCACTATTTGCACTATCATTAAAATAAAAAACGTAGTATGATGAGTATTATTTTTTACTTGATAGCCCCTATTCAATATTGCAAGCCCAATAGTAAGAATTATTAGATTTACATAGAAAATTTTTACAAACGAATATAACCAAGGTAATACTCGATACATTTTTCTAAGTGGGGGGATAAGAAGAGATAACCCAATAAAAAGTCCGCATGTACCTATAGATGAAGCTGTCATATTTGGTCCAGCAAATCCAGAATTTCTCACTGAATTAACGTCTGATAAAAAACCAATTGGCATAAAAATTAACACCAGAAATATAAAACACATTGGAAAAACAAAATAAATAGCTGCCGCAGTACTTCCTAATAAACCTTTTAATTTTTTCAACTCATCACACCCTTTCTATGTCAGTATCAATTATTGTAATTAAATGTTCTCTTGTTAAATTCATATCTGAACTTAAGCGCATTGCTTGATTATTCACTGCTTTTTCATATAAATTACGTACATAACGTCCATTTCCGAACTGTGGCTCAAGTCTTACTATATTAAATATATCTTGCAGCTTGTTTTTAGCTACTGAGTCAATTTCATACCCCTTGCTCTTAAATAACATTTCACATATTTGCATTAATTGGTTTGCAGAATAATCTTCAAATTTTATTATATTTGGAAACCTTGATTTCAGTCCAGCATTTACAGAAATAAACTGTTCCATATCATCACTATATCCTGCTAATATAACTACTATTCTATCTCTATAATCATCCATAAGTTTTACTAATGTATCTATTGCTTCTTTACCAAAATCATTAGCTCCCCCTTTAGAAAGAGAATACGCTTCATCAATAAACAATACACCATCCATTGCTTCCATAACCTTTTCTCTTGTTTTAATTGCCGTTTGTCCAACATAACCTGCAACAAGCCCTGCTCTATCTGTTTCTACTAGCTTATTTGTTTTAATTACACCGATATTATATAAAATCTCTGCTACTGTTCTTGTCATCATAGTCTTACCTGTTCCAGGATTACCCTTAAAAATCATATGAAGTGTCTGTGTACTATCAACCTCAAGCCCAAGTTTTTTACGTTCATTTTTCATTCTAAGCCTTGCACTTAAACCACGTATATAGTCTTTGACTTCTTCAAGTCCTATTATTTTAGATAATTCATTTTCTAAATCAAAGTTAGATATTAAATTGTTTTTAACCTCTATATCATCACTTGTAATCACATTCATCTCATTTACAGGCATATCATTCATTGCAATTCTAGACGATTGTTTTCTCATTATCTCCTCAATATAATTTCTCACCATACGTCCATTTCCAGAATATGAATTAGATTGTTTATGTAATAGACAAACTTGTTCTTTCATAAGTTCGTCCACTCCATCGTCTAATACAAACCCTTTATCACTAATCATCTTTAAGGTTATTTTGAATAAATCATCTGCTGAGTAATCTGGAAAATCAATATTAAGAGGAAATCTAGATTGAAGTCCAGAATTAATTTTTAAAAAATCTGCCATCTCTTTGTTATAACCAGCAAGAATAACAATTACTTCTCCTCTATAGTCTTCTATAAGTTTAACAAGTGTATCTATTGCTTCCTTTCCAAAGCTGCCACTATCATTAGATAATGCATACGCTTCATCAATAAATAAGATGCCACCTAATGCTGCTCTGAAGACTTCTTCGGTTTTCTTAGCCGTTTGTCCTACATACTCAGCTACCAAACCACTACGATCAGTTTCTATTAAATGACCCGATTTTAGCAATCCCATTTCTTTGAACATATCTGCAATAAGTCTTGCTATTGTTGTCTTCCCCGTTCCTGGATTACCACTAAAAATCATATTCAAAGCTTGCGAAGTATCCACAGTCATTCCTGCTTTTCTACGCTTTTCTTGTGCAATTAATAACTTATATTGAGTTCTAACAAAGTTCTTAACATTTTCAAGCCCAATAATCTTAGAAAGACTTGCTTCCAAATCAAATTTTCCTACTTCTTCAAATTTAAAGTCATCATATCTTAATAAATCCATTGGTGCAGTATAATCCAATATCAATCGCTTAGATTGATTAAGCACTGCACTCTCTATAACATTTCTAACAAGACGACCATTTCCACTATCATTTCTACCTTTAATTTGCTTTTTATCAAATAGTTTTATAAGTGGTTCTTTGCAATCTTCAGAAACTTTGTATCCTTTTGACGTTGCTGTAATAAGTGAAATTTCATACATTTCTTCTGATGTATAATCTTCAAAATCAATTACATTTGGAAACCGTGATTTTAAACCTGAATTAGTTTTTAAAAACGCTCCCATTTCCTCGTTGTATCCAGCCAAAATAACAACTAAATCTTCCCTATTATCCTCAATACCTTTAACCAATGTGTCTATTGCCTCAAGTCCAAAAGTATCATGCTTATCTCTACAAAGTGCATAGGCTTCATCAATAAATAGAACTCCTCCTAATGCAGATTTTATTACATCATTAGTTATTTTTGCTGTATGTCCAACATATTGACCCACAAGATCTGCTCTGGTAACTTCTCTTAATTGTCCTTGTGATAACACGCCAAGTGCTTTTAGATATTTAGCAACTATACGTGCAATTGTGGTTTTACCTGTACCTGGATTCCCTGTAAATATCATATGCATTGAAATATTCGCAGCCTTAAGCCCAGCATTTTCTCGCATTTTTTGGACTTTCAAATTATCTTCAAGACTTAGAATATGCTGTTTTACAGATTCAATACCTACAATATCTTCTAATTCTTTTTTAACATCATCAATTCCAAACACATTATTTTGTGGCATAATATCATTTAATTTTATAAACTTATCACCAATCTGCGCTGCCAATTCACCATCTATAGAAGATAAAAATGCAGGCTGATTATTGCTAATAGTATTTTTAAGTTTAAACTCTGCCAATGGTTTGTATATATTAGAATCAACAAAATTTTCTATACCATTCACTCCAGATGCACTTTTATAATTTGATATAATCATCGGAGAAACAGTTTTATCATAGCTTATATTCATTGAAAGATTTTGACTGCATTTTCTTTTAAGATTTTCAATTGTTCTTATTGATATTTCACTCAATTCATCATAATTAAAGTTTTCAGTATGAAGTATATCACCTACACACTGCCTAAACTTTGCTCCAAAAACATTCAGAACATCCTTTTCAGACCTTTCTGTTGAAAAAATAAAATATTTACCATTTGAGCTTATCTCACTTATGGAGTTTTGCAAAAGCATTCCATTTGCCTCAATAAGATTGTTATTCTGAAATATATATCTTGAACCAAGAGTATATTTTCCAGTAGTCGTTAATGTTTCTATTGCATCAGTAACACTGGAATGACATCTGTCAAAATTATCAAACATTACAATATCAGATTGACCATACAAGCATTTATATAAATCTGATAAAAAGACCCCAAATTCTGAAACTGTAGCATATAAAGACAGATCAATGGTTAGAACCGTATTACTGCTAACCAATTTCTTTTGTTTAAGAAGCCCTGCAATAAAAGATATACTACTGTGTTTCCCTGTACCTTTATTTCCAATAATAATAATGACATTTTTAGGCTTTAATCTATCATATCCTGTTACAAAAGGGCGCTTAAATGCTATACAAAGGCTATCTAAATAATTTGTTTGCCCTATAATTAAGCTCCCTATTTCTTCTCTAATATTACTAAACACATCTGAAATATTGTTACTATTTACTTTTGAAGTATCTTTATGTTCATATGTTGCTGTATTTCCATTCTGTGTTGTATTCGATTTATTAACAGAAGTCTGTTGAGTAGGCTTGTTCATCTCACTAAAATTATTTTGGGAATAAGAATTCCCTTCACTATGTACTTCTCCTATATTTTGAGTTTGATTTTGCCTATTATTTTTATTTGGTCTTGATATAAAACCATGTCGATTCATAGCTTCAACTACCTGCAACTCTGGAAAAATAAATTTAACTATATCTTTCACATTAAAATTCACTTGTTCCACCTCCAACTTAATACATATTTATTCTTTCAATTGGTCTTAATCCTGTTGTTTTCTAAACTTCATATTTCTCCCATTGATTTAAATATTTTTTCAATAAAGTTAGAAGAAAAACCTTCATATTCACAAATACCTCTTGCCTTATTTGGACCAATATTCGGTGGCTTATATGGAGAATTAAGAAATTTTATATACAGATGAAGAATACTTACGTCTAGTTCCACTTCCTGAAAAATTAGAATATGAAATTTCTGTTCCAGGTATTCCAACCGTAGTAGTTCTTCTTCCACTTGAATTAATACTATGTCTTAATCATTTAGTTCCAAAACTTACTCCTACACCCTTTTTCCCAACATTAAGTATCACACCCATATAATATAGTAAAGCTTTTTCTAATGCTCAACCCCATATTCTCACCCGTTCAACATTCAATTATTTCTTTTGTGATTTATTAGTACGTCCATCAACTGGTTTTTCTGCACCTTTAGGTATTATCCACACCTTACCATCCCCAAGACGTTTTGCACCTTCAATACGTCCAGTAGCACATAACTTTTGAACCTGTCTTATGGTAATATTCCATTATTCTGCTGCCTCCTTGGCTGATAAATATTCCATACATACCAACCTCCATAATTACATATATATCCACCTTCATTATAGTTCGCAAAAACGTCACTTGTCAATTAATTTTCAAGCAATTCATACAAATTTATGACACCGTATTTTATACTTTGATTTTCATTTTATAAATGCCGTAGGCTGTATCTTTTTCCTTGCCTTTGAAAATTCTTGTTTCATAACATAATAGTTTATCCCTTGTAAAAATTTTTTTCTTTCATTAAAAATACCTCTTATACTTAATAAGCCATACCAAATAAAGGTTGCACTAATAATTATAGAGGTATATTATTAAAAATCTTATTTTTTCAATTTTCTTTAAAATCAGTTTTCCAGCTTTTGTATTCTTAAGTTGATGACATTGCTCCCTAGTCCCCTCTTGTGTTTTAATTACATGCAAAATAATTATTTTTTATGGAGCTTTTGTTCCAGGTATGCCTTTACACAAATACATCATTCTAGACTGTGTCGATGTCTTTCTTTGCCATGCCCATATGTCCTGATATAGTAATCATATCTGAATATTATTTGCATCTATAGTAATGAACTTTTTCTTATCTCATTTAATTCATCTACGTTAAACATCCCTAGTTTATATAAATACAAATATTCTTCTGAAACTCCACGATCAAATAATAATAAATCGTCTGTATTTATTGTAAAATTTATCCCTTTGTCAAATAACTTTCTAGCAGGATAGTTTTCCATATCACTAACTGCTCCTAATATATAATTACTACTTGGACATATATTCAATCTAATATTTCTTTCTTTTATTATATCCATTATATATTCACTTGAAGCTGCTCCTATCCCATGTTGTATTTCATCTACTTCTAGTATTTCTATTGCTTTTTTTACATTATTATAGTCATGAAATTCTCCAGCATGGACTTTAAGTTTAAGACCATTCTTTTTAGCATACTTATAATAATCCCTAATTCTTTCAAAGTCATCATTTGTTTCATCTCCGTATAAATCTATGGATTTAAACACCCCACTGTCTATACAAGGTATTAGAAGTTTATCTAAGTTTTCATTAGATATATTTTTAGGCATTCCTAGCTCTGGCCTAAAGTCTATGTATTTATTGTACTTATTTTTTATATTAAATATTGTACTAAAAAACTCATCCTTCTCAGTAAAATGCATTAATTGCTGACAATCAATGCTTGTCTCTAACACTTTTACTCCATCATCTATTGCTTCTTTAACAGTTTCTTCTATTAAAAATGCTATATCCTCTTTTTTATTAATATATTTCATGGTTTCATTAAATATATAGTTATCTAATCCTTTAAGTCCATCTATTTTCTTGGGCGGTTTATTTACATTACCACCAGCCCATTTATTAAAAGTCGAAAATCTCATACCTAATCCACAATGATTATGTACATCTCCTTTAGATACTTTCCGTATTTTGATTAAATCTTCCTCTTTTAGTCCCTCTTTAAATAACTCATCCTCTACCTTTTTCATTAACTTCTCCTTCTCTCCAAGAAAATTATATTTATGATCTTTCTAAATGTGAAATTATTTGATAATTTTTTAAATCTATATCTCCTAATTCATTTAAAATATATTTACACAAACTCACGCATTTATTATAAATATCGTTCTTTTCCTAGTTTTATAAAATTCCATAATCTCAAGAAATAATTCTTTGTCCAATATCTTTAATTGTTCCATAACATATTTTTCATATTTCAGAAACCTTTTTTTGTATTTTAGCAATAATATTGAAAAATTTAGGGATATGCATTCCTGATAGAAAATAGAAACCTTCTAGTTGTCCATCTTCTAACATATCTATTCCATCTTTCATAATGGTTTCAACATAAAAACTATAGTCTGACTTGTCACATGCACTTAATTTAGGATTATAATTTTGTAAAACTTTAATCGATTTTTTGTTGAATCTTTTCCAAATAAAAAAAATATCAATATCAGAGTTAGCTCCCATTTTTCCCTTAACATAAGAACCTGTTAACATAGCTCCGATTACATTCTAATCTCTCTTCATTTTTTCTATACAATCTTTAATTAATAATTCTATTCCTTCATTTATCCATATATTCGCTAAATTCCATCATGCTTTTTTCAATATTAATATCTGACTCCATACCTTTAAGACCTTTTAACTCTATCCTAAATCTAGCAATCAATATTGATATTTTATCTTCATCTCCAGCATTTGCTAACCTTATAATCATAATCCACCTGACTAAATTATTAATTCATATAGATTACATTCATGAACCCTTTTAAATTTTCCCTTTATTTGCTCTTTATTCTCACCTACATAATGTGCAAAAGAGTTGCATATAAATAACTTTTCAATTTTTGTGTCTATAATTTCATCACATTCATTTCCCTCTGCATAAACATGTAGATATTGTTCTTTGTATTCAAATCCTCTATTTTTATACCAATCATTCACCCATTTATCATCCCTTGTCCAGGCTTCAAGTCTTTTTATACCTTTATTCTTTAATATATCTATTGCTTTGTTTAATAATAATGTTGATATTCCACGATTCCTGTATTCAGGTAATACAGCTAAGTGCCATATTACTCCTCCCAATTCATTTGTATAGTAACATACCGTTCCTTTTTCTATTTCATATTCTATATCTATTAGCTATACTATCTTATCATCTATTTCTGCCACTAATTCTACCGAAGGACTGTTATAGCACTCCTTTTTTCTTAATACATTATCAAAATATGCACTGTCTAAAAAGGATAAAACTCTACACCTTACCCATCCTAGATTATCTCTATCTTCGTATTTCCTTATTATCATTCGTATACCCCTTTAAATTAGTTACTTTTTCACTAATTAGAAAATTTGCTTTAATTCATTATATATTATACTAATAATTAATTCACCACATTTCTTCAATTAATTAACAAAAATAAAGTCAGTCAAGATCTTAACTAAAATCCCAACTGGCTCCAATCTTAATATTCTCATTCAATTACACACTCAACCTCTGTCTCATCAAGCAATCCAACAATTATCCTATCTTCAAATATAGTCATCTTCTCAGTCATTGTACATTGGAACCTGTCCGTTGTTTACTGCTCTTTCTTTGGTTAAGAAATCTACTGTATAGGTCTTTTGAAAAAGTGAATCTCCTTTGTACTTTTCATTCTGTAACATTTTTCTAATGCTACTTTCATACCATTTAGGTTTAACTCACCGTCCCCTGACATGGTTTCTATATTTTCTTTTTCAAATTTTACCTCAACACCTATATCTTTTAGTTCTCTCACAGTTTTTAAAACAAGGGCTGTATTTCTTCCAAGTCTCGAGATAGATTTTATGATTATTAAATCCACTTTACCTTCCCTTGCAAATTCAAGCACTCTTTGAAACTCTGGCCTATTTTCAGTAATTCCTGTTGTTCCTCTATCTGCAAACACCCCTGAAAATTCATAGTCTGTATTATTAGAAATGATATTTTAATAGTATTATATTTGATTTTCTAGAGATTCATCTTAGCTTTTATGATCAGTAGATACTCTTGCATATACACAAACCTTTTTTTATCTTTTGAACCTTTTGTATTGGCTCTATAATCCTTACATACGTTGATTTTACTCCTTTCTATCAAATTGTTACTAACATATATCACTCTAAAGGTAATAGAAGTCAATTTATATAAAAATGAAAGCCGCCACCCTAATTTTAGAGTAATGACTACTTATTAAAAACAATAATTGTTTCATCAAAGCCTGTTGCCTTTAGCTTCTGAACTTGATTTTCAGCGTTTTTCCTTACATTATAAGAACCTGCCATTACTCTGTAAAGAGTTTGTCCATTTACTGATGGTGTTGGTGCTACTGATTCAGCCTAATCAACTACTACTTGTGCAAGAATAGCTTTTACTGAGACCTTTATTATTTGATTTATTTTAATATCAAATAAATTATTGTCTCCTGTGTTATCAAGAAATCCAATCTCAACGAGTACTGCTGGAGCCTTAGTTTCTCTTAGCACATCATAGTTACCTTCCTTAACCCCTCTATCTACAAATCCCAGGGATACAAGAGATGTTTGTATCCTTTGCGTCAAACTTTTAGACTTTTCTCCTGGATTTAAATATGTGTACATTTCAACACCCTTAGCCTTTTCTGGTTCATAAGCATTCCTATGAAAGGATATAAAATAATCATAGGTATTTCTATTTTCAAAAGCACTTCTCTCATTAAGGCTTACTGTGTCATCCGAAGTTCTTGTTTCATCTACAATACCCCCATACCATCTGACCTATGTTAATACAGTTCTATTCATTAATGCTAGCTGTAATCAAACCAATTAAAGATTTATTGTTATAACAGGAAGTCACATTAAAACTATTGACTTTGAAAGTATACCAAGTTCAATTAAGAAAATTAGAGAAACTTCCAAGATATATGCCAACGGAATCTTACAAGAGAATGTTCTTTTCCATAGTCCATCCTATGCCGTGGCCTTCGTAATAGGTGGTAACACAAATGCTCTTGTTGAATGGAGATAGATGGTAAGGCACTAAAAGAAATCGAAGAATCATCTGATTCTAAATAAACAATGCAATTACTGATATATTTCCTCGCAACATAAAAATAAGAATTTCCCAATCAAAGACATACCGCCATAAAAATAACAGCATTACTTTTGATTCTGGAAACCCTTTATTTATAAGTGTTTTATACATTTTTACTTATCTTTCCTTGACAGTTTAACAACCGTGTCGATGGTTATACATTTTGGAAACATATCCCCACAAACTATCATCATGAAATCTTATTAAAAGTAGCTACATAGTTTTATGAAAGAATTATAAACCTTTCTACTAATAAACAACATACTTGAAAATTCGTACTAAATTAATAAAACACAGGTTATGCTCATAATATATATCGGATTATTTGTGAAACAATATTGGTTTCTCATGGTTATAGAACTATATTCTTAGATGATTTGAGGGCTTGCATCAATATCAGCTGTACGCCTGCTTTTTAACAGATAGCAACAAGATTTATCTTCAGGAATTGCTATATATTTTGATTTACACTTATTAGTTAATAAATCAGCCTCCTTGATTAAACGGAACTGCCAATTAGGCATCGAGTCCGGCTTCTGAAATTCATTTATAATTTGATCCAGATCCTTATCAACGAGAAGTAGTATTAACTTCTTAAAATAGTTATTATAATCTTGATAACCTATGTAATACTCAATCTCTCTAAATTGAACAAACAGTCTACGTTTATCCGCCTTACCTGCGTTCCAATATGACCACCAATAATTATAAAACTCATAGTTCCCATCCACTTCTATAGTTAACATACATCTTCGCAGCTTGTCCAGCATATCTGAAGAGCCATCACGATATTCTGTATTAAAGTATTTTTCGAAAACCTGCTGGACTTTTGATAGGGTATCAAAGTTAATTTCTGAAACATTAAACTTGTACCCAGAGCATTGCAATGGAAAAGCAATCTTTCCACGCAATAGTTCATTGTCTTCGGTTTTATGGATTAGCATTTTATATTCGGGATGCTTAATTATAATTTTTGACTTAAACTCTTCTTCCCGCATTTGTTCTTTTGCAAAAGAGGATTTTATATTGTTAGATGATAAAAATTGATATATATTTCCGCAACCTTCAGACATCTCTTTTATTAGATTAATTGCACCTGAGAACGCATCAGGACTTCTTACAATAGTCGGTCGTTTACCTTCAACTGTTATATCACCTCTAGAAACAATGTTTCTTACTACACGCATCCAATCCAAAAACATATCAATATCAATATCTTCGTGATGAAGAAGCAAATACTCTGTTTGTGCAAAAAACAAAACCTTATGAGTGTACGAGGTATCATCTCCAACCATAATTTGATTTAATATACTATTATCTGATTGATGACTCCACATATCTAAATTTATATTGGGAACTTGTTTGTTTTCTACTAACTTGGAGTACAACTCATAACAATCGTAAATATATTGAAAAATCTCTACATTTATATACGTAATTAGTGATCTATCAGAATTATTATCATTTAATCTTTGTAAAACTTCTGCACGTTCAGTAGCTTTTAGATTTAAAGACTTTCCCGATGCAATTTTAAACATTGATAAAGTAGTGATAAAATTCATATGGGATTCATCCACAGTATCTTTTTGTCTGAAATTTTCCCATACAAAATCAGTCCAAGCGGTATCTATTTTATATGAAAACTTTGATATTTCCTTAAAATCCACTTCCCATTCTTCTTTTTGTGACTTATTTTGGAGTTCAGCTTTCAGGTTTTCAAAAGGAGTTAGTAATTTACCTCTTGCATTCATTTTTATATATAAGTCATCGGACAATCCAAAATGTTCAAGTATGAGCAAATGAAATGTTATTAATCTCTTTTTCGATAGGCTTTCCCATAAATTATTGACTTCGTTAAATAGCTGGTGTATATTGTCGATAGTGTTTAGCATTGAGCGAATCGTAGGGTCTTGGTTCCATTATGTGAAAAACCATTCTGTATTTTTTATGATATTACTTATGCTTTCCTCAGTATCCGGTATAATTATTGGGTGTGATATAAGCGCTTCACAAAAACGGCGAGAAGCCAACCTTGTTTCATACGAAAATTTTAATAAGAGGTCTCTAATTTCAGATTTTGTGGCACAATCTTTGTTAAATGCATACCAATGTATTAAATATAATGTAGTTAATCTTTGCTGACCATCTAATGGTTGAAAAATATCATTTACTATATTTCCATACACGAAATCTAAGTTAATCAATACATTATTTACAATGCTATCTTTTAGCACCTTCAAGAAATTCAAGCATATTTGTTCGTTTGTTTTTCTTCCTTGTGCATAATCTCTCTGGATAATAGGTATTTTCACTTCGTGTCTATTAAGCAATTCATAAAAACTAAGTATATCATCATTCTTCATCACAGCCATCCACCTCCATATATTCCGATAACACCCTAATTAAATCTTTCTCATACATTTCTCTATCTTCTTGACTCCAAAATGATATCTTAGGTGGGTAATCACTAAAATATTTTAAAAAAGTATTTTTAGTACATAGAGGAACAAACTCACCCCTTTTATCCAAATCAATTATTCGTTTTCTTTTTAAAGGAAATACGGCATTTTTATAACTCTTATTTGTAGATTCATCTAACAATGCTAAATTGGAAATACCATTGATATCGTCATTGGACATGTACTGATTAAAGTGATCTGTTATTTTATAAAATAAAAGAATGAAAACATCATCATCATCAAACGTTGAATGTAAAAGGCACGCATCTAGTTCTGTTATTATATTAGATGATTCTGGTTTATCAATATCAATATAACATCTCACATCACTCAGCCAGTAATTACGATTGTGTTTAGGAATAGCTTCCTTTATTGATGCTATGTGTTCCTTATTCCATTTTAATAATTTGAAAGTATCAAAGGGGAAATAAGAACCATCATGGCCATTTTGCAGCATTGTTAGTATGTTGTATAGCAGTAATACGCTATTTGTATGTTTATCCTCATAATCAAGATCCAATAAGCAATCTTTACGATAAAAACCTTTAATAATACAATCTAAGTAATCAATAAAAGCATTTTTCTGCATTATAGAAGATTTTTCATACAATGTTTTTACATCAACAATTTGTGTGTTTAATATAAATCCTATCTTGTGGTATAAAAATCGATCATTAAACCATTCATTAAATCGTTGATAGTGAAATTGGACCTCTTCCCAATTTTGCTTCATATCTTCTTCTGATTTATTATTTAATTTTGAATTGAAATATCTAAAAGTATCATATCTATCTACATTGTCAGATTCTTTCATTAAATCAAAAATATATTCAATTCTATTTTCAGCAACATGTTTATCGCTTAAGAAATACCAAAATTTATTATTTTGTAAAGCATTTTCGATATTATCCCATTCGTTAGCAATCTCAATTTGCCTTAGCCTCAATCGTTCATTATTTTCTGAATGAAAATTAGAACTGTTTAAAAATAAAGCCTTTATTAACTCGGAATTCGTTAGATTGATTTTTCCAATATTTAGTCTTGTAAAAACTGATATTGTATCTTTTTCCATAGTTTCATACCAAATAACCTTTGAACTGAAGTTAAATTTCGACCTGTACATACTTTCGTCAAAATTATTACCCCTATTTGAAAACCAAGCATGAATCGCTGTATAGGCATTATTTATATGAAAAAAATCAATATTTCCATCATTTTCTGTTTCTGGATTTTGCAGAAACTCTTTGGACTTTTCTCGTGTTTCATACTCTATTGAAAACAATTTATCTCTTCTGGACTCTATGTAACCTTGATTTAAATAGTGCAAAATGAGATAAATAGTAGTTAATCGTTGCTGTCCATCAATCACTTCATATACATTGTTTTCTTTTCTTTTTACCACAATTGGCTGAAGGCAATACCATGTTTTTTCATCTGTTCCGTTAACTTCTCTGGGAATAAACTCATCTATATCATTTAGCAAATCAGTTACCTCTTGCTCTGTCCAACGATAACCTCTTTGATAAGATGGGATATAGAAAGAAAACTGTAATAACTCGTTAACAGTTTTTAATGTAATAGCATTTTTCATAATTCTCTACACCTCTTTCGTATATTCTATTACAAACTTATAAATCACATCTTCACCCTATAACTTCTAAA
>CAYYWN010000003.1:0-31923 GCA_964474485.1 uncultured Clostridium sp.
ATTATATTTACTTATAAGAATCGAGGGGAAACTAGAGAGCTTAACTACAAGTATAAATACCTTATCCACAGCTTTAAATACCTTTTTCAAAAGTTCTTGAATGATAGATTATTAATAAAAAAAGTCATGAGATTATATCCCATGACTTTTTATTATTAAATATTAAGCTCTAAATTCTAGAAATATTAAGTTTTAAATCATAAAGGTTAGATTGTAATACTAAATTTTATTTTTTTAGTTCTAATATTAAACATTTAACCTTAGCTACAAGAAGAATTTCCAGTCTCATCTGATGTTTTTGTTACTATATTAAAGTTATCTCCAAAGATTCCTTTAGTGTGAACTATTTTAGCATCATCAAATAGGAATGAAAATTCCTTATCTGCTATAACTTTTATTCCATTTTCAATATAGATGTCATCCTCTGATTGTTGTTCATCCAGAACAACTCCAAAACTAGGACCACCTCAACCAAAACCTTTTATAACTACCCTTACTGCATTCTTATTTTTAGCCTCTAAAGACTTTTTTAGAGCGATAGATGTATTTTCATCAATATTAAATTTCATTATATAGCCTCCTTATAAAATATATACTCTTAGTTTTCCTTATACTTAAGAAATTATAGTGTAATAATAAATGAAAGTTATCCAAAATATATAGGAAGGTATTATTATTTTTTTGTATTACCCCTAGGGGGTATATAAACAGTATATATTAATTAGCGTTTAATGTCAAATTATTTTAACCTAAAGTTAGAAAATATCATAGTGAATTTAATGCACATTTACTAAAAATTTAGAAAGAGGGTCGTTTTGTATAGGATAACTATCTGCATTGCTGTCATCAAAGTGCCACCATTCAGTTTCTATAGGTGAAAATCCATTCTTCAGCATTATTTCTGTCAATAAATCCACATTCTTTTTTACGTTATTGCTCATAAAAGCATTCCTATATGCAGTTGTATTAAATTCGTCAAAGCCTGTGGGCATTTCAAGCTCTTTACCTTTACTATCCACTAAGGTCACATCTACAGCAGTACCCCTATTATGACGAGAGCCATTATAATAAGGACTTGCAATATACCTTCTATCTGGAACTATGCCCCAAAAGTATTCTTGAATGGGACCTGGTCTATAGGCGTCCCAGATTTTTATTCTATAACCTAAAGCCTTAAAGTCCTCATTAGCGCTTATAAGCTTATTTAAAGTATCCTTTTGGAGTACAGCAATGTAAGCATCATATACCTTTTTACCAGTAAAATTATTATCCGTAGCATATCTAAGATCTAAAACAAAATCATATTCATTTATCTTTATAGGAACGAGTCCACTGATATTTCTTGTATAATCAATGTCTCCACTAATAACTTTAACTTCAGGTTCCTTTAATACCCTATTTATATTGTTTGGGGCTTCTAGGGTTTTAATAGGAATAGAATCTATATTTTTATAACAATAGCCCATACCATAACCTAAAAAAATTAATAATAAGTATAAAATAAGTATAATAAAAACATTTTTTAATTTCATTTTAATTTCATAACCTCACATCTATAATATCTTATTAATATAAGACAATATTCTACATTGAAATTTACAATAAATCTATTATACTATCATATATCATTACTAACAATTTTAATTTTACAATAGCCATTAAAAGGACGGTGGGATATAATTATAAATAAGATGCAAGTTTTACAATCTAGGTAAATTTCTAAATTAAAGTTAGAAAGGCGTTGTATAAGGTAGAGATATGATAAAAGAAGAAGAAAAACCATATTTCCCGGAAAATAATATGTCAAAAATAAGTGTAAGAGAACTAGTGGAGTTCGTATTAAGAAGAGGAAGCATAGATAGTGGTTTTATTAGTAGCAAAAGGGCTCAACAAGGGATCAAGATCCACAAAAAGGTACAAAAAGTAAAAGAAGAAACTTATAGTAAAAGGGAAGGTTTTGAATATAAAAAAGAGGCATTTTTAAGTCATAAGGTATTTTATAAGAATTTAAATATCCTAGTAGAGGGAAGAGCAGATGGACTTTTAATAGATGAAAACCAATCTGAAATAGATAGCGGGCAAGAAAAGATAGATATAGGCCAGGAAAAAACAGATGAAATTCAAATGGAAATAGATATAAGTGAAGAAGAAACAGATACAGATGAAGAAAAGATATATATAACTGAAGATGAAATAGATAAAGACAACACAAAATCAAAGGAAGAAAATAAGGAAAGCATTAAGATAACCATTGAAGAAATAAAGAGTACTGCAAGGGATTTATCCTTAATTGATATTGATTATAATGAGCTACACTGGGCTCAAGCTAAATGTTATGCCTATATGTTCTTGATGGAAAACGAAAAAGAAAGAGAGCTTTCAGGTAAAAAGGCTAGTGTGGAATTAATATATTATAATATTGACACTGATGAGACTAAGACCTTTGTAAGAAGGTTTAACATAAAAGAGCTAGAAGAATTCTTTTTAGAACTTATTAAAGGCTATCACAAGTTCGCCATGTTTACTTTAGATTGGAAAAGGCTAAGGGACAGTTCTATAGAATCCATAAAGTTTCCCTTTCTAGGCTATAGAAAAGGTCAAAGAGAACTTGCTGTAGCAGTTTACGGAACAATAAGGGATGGTAAAAAGATATTTGCAAAGGCTCCAACAGGTATAGGAAAAACTATTTCAACCATTTTTCCAGCTATTAAAGCTTTAGGAAAAGGCTGTTTATCTAAAATATTTTATCTAACAGCTAAAACTCCAACAAGAATTGTAGCAGAGGATACTTTTGATAAATTAAGAGAAAATGGATTAAAATTAAAGAGTATAACAATTACGGCAAAAGACAAGATTTGTTTTACTGAAGAGAAAATATGCACTAAGTCAGAGTGCATTTATGCAAATGGGCATTTTGATAGAGTTAATGAAGCTTTAATTGATGTATTGAAAAATGAAGATAATTTAAATAGAGAAACTATAGAAGTTTATGCTAAAAAACACAGGGTATGTCCCTTTGAATTTTCCTTAGACTTATCCCTGTTTTGTGATGCTATAATATGCGATTATAATTATGTTTTTGATCCTAGCGCTTCTTTAAAACGCTTTTTCGACAAAGACCAAAAGAGGGATAAAGAGGATTACGTACTTCTTATAGATGAAGCGCATAATATGGTGGACAGAGCTAGAGAGATGTTCTCAGCAGAAATTATAAAGAGCAAAGTGCTAATTGGAAAAAAGATAATTAAGGGAAAATCTAATGGGATTTACAGAGCCTTAAGTAATATAAATTCATACTTTATTAATTTAAGACATGAGCTAGAAGATAAAAAAGGGAAATTTATAGTGGAAAAAAGTCCTCCAGAAGATTTATACTCACTTATTAAAAGTTTCATGAAAGAATCAGAAGAGTACCTAATTAAAAATAAAAATACAGAAGGATTTACTGAAATATTAGAACTATACTTTAACTTTAATTCCTTTTTAAATATAGGAGAAAATTATGATGAGGATTATGTAACTTATTGGGGCCTTGAAAATGGAGATTTTAAGCTAAAAATGTTTTGTGTAGATCCTTCTCGAAGTATAAACAATGTAATGAAAACTGTAACCTCCACCATATTTTTTTCAGCTACATTAGATCCTATGGATTATTTTAAAGACCTTTTAGGAGGAGATTCTAAGGATTATGTTATAAGACTAGATTCGCCATTTCCAAAAGAAAATTTAGAGGTTTTGGTGGCGAGTAATGTGGCCACTAAATATACTAAAAGAGAAGATAGCTATGAAGTTATTGCAAATTATATTTACACCCTAGGTAATAGTAAAAAGGGAAATTACATGATCTTCTTTCCTTCTTATAAATATATGAATTCAGTTTTGGAATGTTATAAAGAATTATATGGGGATAACAGCAATGAAACTATGAATAAAAATAATGAAGCTGTGGATATAATAGTTCAAGAAACCTCCATGACGGAAGAAAAAAGAGAAGAATTTTTAAAAGAGTTCAAAGAAGAAAGGCATAATACCCTTCTAGCATTTAATGTACTTGGAGGGGTATTTGGGGAAAGTATAGACCTTGTAGGAAATAAGCTTAAAGGGGCCCTTATAGTGGGGGTTGGACTTCCTATGGTTTGTACTGAAAGAGATATAATAAAGGATTATTATGACGTAAATAAAAATATGGGATTTGAGTATGCCTACATATATCCTGGTATGAATAAGGTTAAGCAGGCAGCAGGAAGAGTCATAAGAACAGAAAAAGACGAAGGGATACTAATTTTAATAGACGAAAGATACAGCTATAAAGCATACCAGAGCTTACTACCAAAAGAGTGGCTACCCTATAATAGAATAATGCATCCAAAGGAGTTAGAAAATAGGATAAGCTTAAAAGAGCTATAAATGAAAAGAGGTATCCTTTAAGATACCTCTATACTCATCTTAGCATTAAACTCCTCATTTACCTTTAATTCTAAAACACCTTCTTTATCCTTGAACTCACCAGTAAAGTCTTCAAAATCAGCAAGGCCATACCAAGGTTCTATGCAAACAAAAGGAGCATTGGGGCCTTTTGTCCATATGCCAAGATAAGGGAAGCCTTTAAAGTTTACTTTAACTTGTCTTTGATTCTTAACACTTTTCAAGGTTATGCTTTCAGATTTAAGGTTTTTAAATACCAATGCATCCTTTTTAAAAATATCATAATTTAAACAAATCTTATTTTCATTTATCAAGAAAGGTTTTGTTTTATTATTAAAATAGCCCTCTGGATTTAGACACATAGTATTTAAGGTTTCAAGCTTTTCTAATTCTAAATAATAATCATTAAAGTTTTCATTAGAATATAAAGGACAATTAAATCCAGGATGAGCTCCAAGGGAAAAATAAATTGTCTTACCATCAATATTTATAACTTTATAGTTTATTTCAAGGATATTTTCTATTAATTTATATTCTATTTGAAACTTAAATTTAAAAGGATATATCTTAAGGGTTTCCTTCGAATATAAAAGCTCAAAACATAAGCTAATATCTGTCTTTTCTATTAAATCAAAAGTATAATCTCTGGCAAGACCGTGTTGAGGTAATGAATAGCTTTCTTTATTTACCTTATAGGTATTGTTATTTACCTTACCTACAATGGGAAATAATACAGGAGCATTACGGCCCCAAATAGACTTATCTCCATACCATATATATTCTACATCATGGTGCTTTTCATATAGGCTACAAAGCTCCGCTCCAATATCTTTAATTTTTAAGGAAATTAAATTATTTTCTAGATTATGCATAAAAACACTCCTTATTTCCATGTTATTACCAAACTTACCGCTTAAACCATGCTTATACAGTAAATTTAACCATTTTGTAATCAAATTGTAATGATAAAGAAAGGACTTTAATCAATTTATATTATATAATAATATCATAGACAACAAAATATAAATAATAAATTTAAATTACATTAAACTCACATTAAACCCACATCACTTGTAGACAACCCTCCCCAAGGTTGTCTATTTTTATGCATAAAAAACAAATTAATTTATCTTTAATAATTTAATTAACTATAAAAGTATAGTATATTTATACGATATATATATATATTAAAAAACAAGTAAAAATATTTAATTAGATGATTAATTGATATAATATCTAAGACTTTAATATATAGAGGGGAAAAGTTTATGAAAACCGATTTAGAATATATGAAGATATTAGTTATAGGTGGATATTGCATTTTAGAAATGATTTTAGCATTCTTACCATATAATAATGTAAAATTAAGAAAGTGTAAGATTAAATCAAATAAAAAAAATAATTCATTAAAGGATGATGATGGTAATGTACTTTATGCAACTGGAATTTATAGGTATATAGCTGAAATAGTAAATCAAAAATTAACCTTTAAGACAAGTTACGATGAGCTATCAGCTGCTTATAATCAATTATCAGTAACAGAAAAGGAACTAAGACATCGGATACACGAATTAAAAGACCGTGAGATTGCCTTAAAAACTAGTGAGGAAAAATATAAGCTAGCCTTAGATGGAGCTAATTACGCCATATGGGAGTTAGACTTAATATATAATTCACTTTTTATATCTGATAAATGGGAAAGTATATCAGGTAATAAACTTAAAAATCAAACTAATGGCATTAGATATATGTATAAGTATGTGCATCCTGAGGATGTAAGAAAGGCTATAAGAGACTTAAGCGATTATATTTTAGGGGAAATTACCCCCTATGAAAGCGAGTTTAGGATAAAAATTAGTGATGGAAGCTATAAATGGGTAAATAATAGAGGAAAGGTATTAAAAGATTCCTTAGGAGTACCTTTAAGGATGGTTGGATCCATTACGGATATAGATGAAAAAAGAAAATACCAAGAAAAGATAAAGTTTCTAGCTTATTATGATACTTTAACAAGATTACCTAATAGAGCCTTTCTTAGGGAAGAATTAGATAAGATTATAGAAGAAAGCAAAAGAGACAAAAAGAGGTTTGCACTTGTACTTATGGATATAGATAATTTTAAGATGATAAATGACATATTGAGCCATGATTTCGGTGATGAGGTAATCAAGAAGGTATCTTCTATAATAAGAGAAAAGATACCTAAAGCTTCTATTATGGGCAGAACTGGTGGAGACGAATTTATGGTATTAATAAAAGATGTCACAAGTATTAAATCAGTTACTGATATTTGCGATAGGCTTTTGAAAACCTTTAAAGAGGCTATACAAATAAAGGACACTAGCATTTATACAGGAATAAGCATAGGTATATGTATGTATCCACAGCATGCAAATACATCTAAGGCACTATTTATAAATTCATATGCTGCACTTTATGAATCAAAGAAAAATGGCAGAAATCAAATTACTATGTTCAATAGACTAATGTCAAAAGATGCAATAAGAAAAGGCGAGATAGAAAAGGAACTAAGGGGAGCTCTTGATAAAAAGGAATTTATGATTTACTATCAACCTCAATTGGATATTAAAACTAGAAAGATTGATGGATATGAGGCTTTGCTTAGGTGGCATAGCGAAGAGCTTGGATGGGTATCGCCAGGGGAATTTATTCCAGTTGCTGAGGAGGCGGGACTTATATCACTTATAGGTCAGTGGGTAATTAAAGAAGTATGTAGACAAATAAGATGCTGGAAGGATAAAAACCTAGAGATTTCAACAGTAGCTATAAATATATCCTCAATACAATTTCATGATGATGAATTTATAGAAAATATTATACATATATTGGAGAAAGAAGATTTATTACCAAAGGATTTAGAAATAGAGATAACAGAAAGCGTGCTTATGAACTTTTATGAAAAAAACATTTCTTTATTAAACAGATTAAAAAGTTTAAATTTTAGCTTAGCATTAGATGATTTTGGAACGGGATACTCTTCTTTAAGTTATTTAAGTGTTATGCCTATAAACAAATTAAAAATAGATAAATCATTTATAGACTTCATAGAAAAGAGTAAAAAAGACAAGTCTATAGTAGAAGGTATAATAAAACTTTCTCACAACATGGGCATTAAGGTGGTAGCAGAAGGAGTAGAAGAGGATAACCAATTAAAGTTACTAGAAGATATGGATTGTGATAAAATACAAGGATATCTTTTTAGTAAGCCACTATCAGCAAAGGATGCAGAAGAACTCATGAGGACTTATGAGAATATAATATAGAATTTTTAAAAAAATAATAACATAAAACCCCAGTTTATAAAATTAAATTTTCTTGAGTTACATCCACATATATATCTTAGATGGTAGGAAATTTACATAAGTAATTATTAGGGTCATTAGAAAGTACATAAAAAAACAGGTTAGAAGTATTTTAATGTTAATACTTTTAACCTGTTTTTATAATATGAAGCTAGTTAGTTCTTTTTAGGCTCTGGTTTCTTGTCATGAAATATATAATCTTGAATTTGTTTTTTTGTAGCGGCTTCATCAAAAGGAAGATACCAAACACCTTTTATCATCTCTCCGCCATCTTTAAAGTATCCATCTACAGGGAAGCGTTCTTGTTCTAAATTTCCTATACCAGTACCTAACATATCAGTACCAAGTTTTAATATTTCACCACTTTCCATGCTTGTTTCAACTAGCGGTAATAATTTATTTACTATAGAAGGATATTTAATTACACCTGCTTTCTTAATTTTTTCAAATAAAGCATTTATGATAATCCTTTGTCTGTCAGCTCTGTCAAAGTCACCATTTCCTATGTATCTTGTTCTAGTATAAGCTAAGGCTTGTTTTCCGTTTAAAGTTTGCGTGCCAGCTGAAGTTAAATATGGAGGGGTGTAATTTTCTATGCCAGCAAGTTCATTCATCATTCCGTTTATAGCCTGAAGCTCAGCTTTACTAACGTCTACATTTACTCCCCCCATGGCATCCACAATCTCCTGCAGGTGGGAAAAGTTAACAGATACATAATCTTTTATATTTAAATTAAAGGTTTGATTTAATGTTTTTATTGATAATTCAGGGCCCCCAAAAGCATAGGCATGGTTTAATTTATCTTTGCCATGTCCATCAATTTTAACATAAGAGTCTCTCATTATAGACGATAATTTAACCTTTTTAGTATCTTTATCGATAGTTAAAATCATTATAGCATCAGATCTACCAACTTCATTTTCATTTCTCTGGTCAGTCCCAAAAAAAGCTATATTTATTATGTCATCCTTTCCTTTATCTTTTAAATCCATTTGTAAATTTTCGTTAATTCCTAAATCTTTAAGATCTTTAGATATATTTTTAGTATTTACTTTAGAAAATAAATCAAAGATATAAAAAATACCTATTCCAACTGTGAGTAAGAGTACAAAAAAAATGGTTATTAATATTTTTCTTTTTTTATTTCTTCTTCTCTTTTTTATTACTGACCTCTTTTTATTTTTAAGTTGTTTTCGTTTTCCAGTTTTTCTCTCCATAAGTCCAATATTCCTCCAATAAACTTTACTTTTGGTAATTATAAAAATATATAATATAAATTATATAACTATATGTTGTATTAATAAATACTTTACTTGATTTATTAACATTTTTATAGATTATATTGTCATGTTATTACAAAATATATCAAAAAGCTTGTAAAATATATCCTTTAAATAGACAATGTTTGATATGTAAGTTATAATATTAAAAGTTACAAATTATAAATTACTTCAAATATTTAGGAGGATTTTGAACTATGAAGGGAATAATATTAGCTGGGGGATCGGGAACAAGACTATATCCTGTAACAAAATCAGTATCAAAACAAATACTACCTATATACGATAAACCTATGGTGTATTATCCACTCTCAGTGCTTATGCTAGCAGGTATAAAAGAAATCTTAATTATATCAACACCTAGAGATATAGGCTGTTTTAGGGAACTTTTAGAGGATGGAAGTGAACTTGGATTAAATATACAGTATGCTGTCCAAGATGAGCCACGAGGGTTAGCTGAGGCATTTATAATCGGTGAAAGGTTTATAGGTAATGATAAGGTAGCTCTAGTTTTAGGAGATAATATTTTCCATGGATATGGATTTACAGAAAGATTAGAGCGCGCTTCTAAAAGAGAAAGTGGAGCTACAATATTTGGGTATCATGTAAGTAATCCAAGGGACTTTGGAGTAGTAGATTTTGATTCAGATAATAAGGTGGTATCTATAGAGGAAAAACCTGAAAGTCCTAAATCAAATTATGCTGTACCAGGACTTTATTTTTATGATAACGATGTTATAGATATAGCTAAAAATATAAAACCATCTTTGCGAGGAGAACTTGAAATAACTGCAGTAAATAATGAATATTTAAAGCGTGGAAACTTAAAAGTAGAGTTGTTCGGAAGAGGAATGGCTTGGCTTGATACAGGAACGCATAGAGGACTATTAGATGCTGCAAATTTTGTGGAAGCCATTCAAACAAGACAAGGACTTTATGTAGCCTGCATAGAAGAGATATCTTATAGAAAAGGATTTATTACAAGGGCACAATTATTAGAATTGGCTAAACCATTAGAAAAGACAGAGTATGGTAAATATCTTATTAATATTGCTGAAGAAGCAATAGAAGTATAAAATATATTTATGGATAGTTTCTTATGGCAATTAACAATAGAATTATGCAAGGGGGATTATTAATGAAAACTTATTTAGTTACAGGTGGAGCAGGATTCATAGGATCAAACTTTGTTATATATATGTTAAATAAGTACAAAGATATAAAAATAGTAAATTTAGATAAATTAACTTATGCAGGAAACTTAGAAAATCTTAAAAGTTTAGAAGATAATGAAAATCATATATTTGTCCAAGGAGATATATGTGATAAAGAAGTTGTTGAAGGATTATTTAAAACCTATGAAATAGATTATGTAATAAACTTCGCCGCAGAATCACATGTAGATAGAAGTATAAAGATGCCGGAGATATTTGCGAAGACAAACTTTATGGGAACTGTTAATCTATTAAACGCTACAAGGAACGCATGGACTACAGAAGATGAATGGAAAGAAGGCGTAAAATATCTTCAAGTTTCAACAGATGAAGTTTATGGATCACTTGGGGCAGAAGGATTCTTTGTAGAAACAACTCCATTAGATCCTCACAGCCCATACTCATCTAGTAAAACTGGTGCAGATTTAATGGTTAAGGCTTATTTTGATACATATAAAATGCCGATAAATATAACTAGATGTTCTAATAATTATGGTCCATATCAATTTCCAGAAAAGCTTATACCGCTTTTAATAAATAACTGTTCACATAAAAAGGAGTTACCAGTATATGGTGATGGACTTAATGTAAGAGATTGGCTTTATGTGGAAGATCATTGCAAGGCAATTGACATGGTGATAAGAGATGGAATAGTAGGAGAAGTTTACAATGTTGGTGGACATAATGAAAAAACAAATATAGAAATCGTAAAAACTGTTATAGATTACATAAATGAAAATGTAGACAAAGAGGTTACAGAAAAATTAATTAAGTATGTGGAAGACAGAAAAGGTCATGATCTAAGATATGGTATAGATCCAACTAAGATTAAAGAAGAACTTGGATGGTATCCTGAAACTACTTTTGAAGTAGGGATAAAAAAGACTATAAAGTGGTATTTAGATAATGAAGATTGGATGAAGAACGTAACATCTGGAGAGTATCAAAAGTATTATGATAAAATGTATGAAGGGAAGTAAGAAAAACTTATGGGAAAATTTAATTTTATTAAAACACCCATTGATGATGTATGGATTATAGAGCCTACATTATTTGGAGATGATAGGGGTTACTTTATGGAAACCTATAACTATGAAGAATTTAAAAATGCAGGCTTAGATATGGTATTTGTTCAAGATAATCAATCTAAGTCAAAAAAAGGAGTTTTAAGAGGGCTTCATTTTCAAACTAAATATCAACAAGGCAAGTTAGTTAGGGTAATAAAAGGAGAAGTTTTTGATGTGGCAGTTGACTTAAGAAAGTCATCAAAAACTTATGGAAAATGGCATGGAGTTACGCTTACAGAAGAAAACAAGAAACAGTTTTATGTGCCAAAAGGATTTGCGCATGGCTTCTTAGTGTTGTCAGAAGAAGCTGAATTTGTTTATAAATGTACTGATTTTTATCATCCAGAATTTGAGGGTGGACTTGCCTTTAATGATACAGATATAAATATTAAATGGCCAATAGATGATATAAAAGAAGTACTCTTATCAGAAAAAGATAAAAGTGCTAAAACATTAAGAGAAAAAAATGTAAAGCTGTAGGAATTATGAATAACCATGTTTAAAATTATTTTAAACATGGTTATAAAATTTCAAATATGGGTGGGTGTTATGATTAATAGAATAAAAGAAATAATGAAATACAAAGAATTACTTTTTAACTTAACTAAAAAAGAATTAAAATTAAAATACAAAAACTCAGTTTTAGGATTTTTCTGGTCATTTTTAAATCCTGTAGTTATGCTTTTGGTATATACTTTTGCATTTAAATACGTACTAAAGATACAAACTGAAAATTTTGCTGTGTTTTTATTAGCAGGACTACTTCCTTGGACGTTTTTTCAAATGTCCGTGCAAGGAAACACCTTTTCGTTAATATCTAACTCAGCTTTAATCAAAAAGGTTTACTTTCCGAGAGAAATAATACCATTGTCATTAGTGTTTGCTAATTTTGTAAACTTCCTTATGACATTTATAGTACTATTTATATCAATGTTTATTTTTAAAGTTAAAATAAGTATAGCTCTAATAACATTACCCTTAGTGTTATTAGTGTTTCTTATGATTACTATAGGATTATGTCTTTTACTGTCTTCTATTAATGTAGTTTATAGAGATGTATCACATTTTGTTGAAGTTCTATTTATGGCTTGGTTTTATTTAACCCCCATAGTATTTTCTTTTGACTTAGTTCCAGACAATCTAAAGATATTTACTATGTTAAATCCTATGACTTTGGTAGTAGAAACTGTAAGAGATTGCATGATAAGAGGGGAAATGCCTAGAATATCTTACTTAGTAGGTATGATAGCTTTTGGTATTATATTTATGCTAATTGGACATAGGGTATTTAGAAATATAGAAAAGTCCTTTGCAGAAGTAATATAAAAAATTAAAATCGTTATAGAATTAGGAGATGCTTATGGCTGTTATAGAGTTTAATAAAGTTAATAAACAGTTCAATATATACCATAATATGAGCTATTCCATAAAAGAAAAGTTTATTAATAAGGCATTAAAAAGGAATAAGCTTGAGGTTATAACTCATCAAGTCTTAAAGGATTCTACCTTTAAGGTTGAGAAAGGTGAGACCATAGGAATAATAGGAGAAAACGGAACAGGTAAAAGTACTTCATTAAAACTAATATCTAAAATTATTTATCCAGATTCCGGGGAAATCAAAGTTAATGGAAAGATATCTGCACTACTTGAAGTTGGAGCAGGATTCCAGCCAGATTTAACTGGAAGGGAAAATGTTTATTTATATGGATCCATATTAGGACTAAGTAAGGAAGAAATAACATTAAAGTATGATGATATTGTTGAATTCTCAGAACTTAAAGAGTTTATGGACACACCAGTTAAAAATTATTCATCAGGAATGTATATGAGGCTAGCTTTTGCAGTAGCTATAAATGTGGATCCTGATATTTTAATAATAGATGAGGTCTTAGCTGTAGGAGATGAAGTTTTTCAAAAGAAATGTATAAATAAGATCCTATCATTTAAAAAAGCGGGTAAAACTATAGTTTTTGTTTCTCACGACATGAATTTAGTAAGAAAAATATGTGATAGAGTAATATTTATTAAAAAAGGTGGATTTACATTAGAAGGAAGTCCCGAGCAAATGATAGGTCTATATATGAAACTTGTGTACTCAAATGATGATGATAAAAAACAAGTTGAAAAAGAAATAGAAAAAGGCAAAGCAGTCTTAGTAAAAAAGGTAGATTATAATTTAAACTTGCATGAAGCAGAAGAGTTTTCTAACTCAAACAGATATGGGAATAAAAAGCTAGAGATAACAAAGGCTTACTTTACGAACCCAGAAGGGCATGTAAGAAATTACTTTTATACAGGAGAAGACATAAACATTAATATAGAGTTCAAGAAGAATAAGAAAGTTGATGATACTGTAGTAGGATTTGCTATTTATAGCGAAGAATTATGGCATTTAGTAGGGCATAATTGCAAACAAGATGGTTTAATTATTACTGATATACAAGATAGTAATTTTATGAAACTCACAATAAGAGCAAATCAATTTTTAAAAGGAAAATACTATGTGACTTTAGCTCTACATAATTCAGATGAAACTGAACAATATGATTTTAGAGAAAAACATTACTATTTTCATATAATAGAAAAAGAGATGGCTGAATTCGGAAAAGTTAGAGTTAATTGTGACTGGGTATTATAGGAGGCATGACCATGGATATGGGAAATTCTACATACAACCTTTTGTTTAATAGTGAAGAAAAACATTATGAAAATGTAGCTGACAATATAGATTTAGAAGATAAAAATAATTCACTTACCTTTATAGTATCCGAGGTTAAAGAACAGGCTACAGTACTAGATGTGGGCTGTTCTTATGGATATATTGGTGAATGGCTTATAAAAAATAAAAAATGTAAAATGTATGGCATTGATCTAGATGAGGTAGCTTTAGAGGAATTAAATAAAAGAAGTATATATGAAGATACATTTAAAATGAATTTAGATAGTGTAGATTCTAATAAGGATAAAGAAATAAAAAGGTTTCAAAATTTAGATACGCAGTTTGATTATATTATTTGTGCAGATGTATTAGAGCACTTAAAGAATCCAACAGAACTACTTAAATTTTTATCACAGAAACTTAAGTATGGAGGGGAGGTAATAGTCTCTGTACCTAATATCTCCAATGTTGATATTATTATGAGTTTAATGGATGAAAAATTTAATTATTCTAGGTATGGGATATTAGATAATACTCATGTAAAGTTTTTTACAAAGAAATCTTTTGCAGAGTGGATATGGGCTGCTAATAAATATTTTCAAGATTTTAACTTAGATTTAAACTATAAAGGCCCTACCAGATTTAAGACAGAGCTTGCAGTTAAATATAAAAAGGATGTTCCTTATTTATATGACTTAATGGTTACAAATAATAGCGACCTTGAGATATTTCAAAACATATTTACTCTAACTAAAATAAGAAAAAATGATACATGTATTAACCTTAATAAATTTTTAATGGATTATAGATATAATTTAGTAGAGGTTAGTGGAGACATAGAGGCAAATAATGTATCAGAAAAGATAACTTTAGAAAGTCCATTTATTTATGAGGTCAAACTTACAAATAAGGGGCTTAAATCTATAGAAATTCTAGTAGCAACTTATAACGAGATTATCAAAGGAAACATAAATTTAAGCATTTTTAAAGATGAAGATAAATTCCCTATTTTTCAAAGTGAATATAATGCATTAGAATTTAGGGATAATAGTTGGGTATCTCTAGATGTAGGTATTGAAGAAAACCTTAAAGGATCATACATTAAAATATATATAACTTCAAATTTAGATAAAGATAATAATATATCTTTGTGGCTAAATAGTAGTAAAGAGCCTTGCATGAAACTTAAATGTATTGATGATTTTAAATATGATAGTAGTGAAGAAAACTATGACAGTTTAAGAAAGATTGATAGTATAATTAAGAGTAAAATAAATGGTGAGCAGTATCATGAAGAAAAGAGAAGGCAATTTGAACAGGTTACAGAGGCTAACCAAGAAGTTATTAGTAATCTAAATTCTGAAATAGAAACATTAAGAGAAGAAATTTTGCAGATAAATAGTAAGATAGACGAGGCCAATACCTTAATATTAGAAAATGAAGAGCTTAAAAAAATGGTGAAAGAACTAATACTAGAACTTAGCTAGAAGTAGAATTAACTTAGAGAAAGTGGTGGAGATATTTTGAAGGTTTACCCTAAAATTAGTTTTTTAATAGTTAATTATAATGGAAAGGAGCATTTAAAAGAATGCTTTAGTACATTGAACAATTTAGATTATCCAAAAGAAAAGCTAGAATATATATTAGTAGATAATGGATCTTACGATGATTCGGTTAACTATATTAAAAGTGATTTTCCAGAAGTCAAAGTTATAGAAAATCAAAATAATGAAGGCTTTGCAAAACCTAATAATGATGCAGCCAAGATCGCTACTGGAGATTATTTAGCACTTATTAATAATGATATGAAAATAGATCAAAACTGGCTTTGTGATATGTTAGAGTCTTTAAGTAATTGTAATGATGAAAAATATGTTTGTATAGGGAGCAAGGTATTAAATTGGGACGGATCAAAACTTGACTTTGCAGGGGGCGGAATTAACTTTTATGGATTTGGTTACCAAGATGATTACGCAATGGACATAAAAAAAGCAGAAGAAAAACATAATGAGGATAAAGATATATTATTTGCATCTGGTGGGGCAATGCTAATTGATAGAGAGATATTTCTTGAAGTAGGTGGATTTGACGAAGATTATTTTGCTTATTTTGAAGATATTGATTTAGGGTGGAGACTGTGGATTCTAGGATATAAAGTTAGGTTTTCCTCTAAATCTATATGTTATCACAAGCATAATAGTACATCAAAGAAGTTTAACCAAAGCAAGGTAAAAGTTTTATTTGAAAGAAATGCACTTTATACTATATACAAAAATTACTCAAAAGAAAATTTCAATCTAGTGTTAGGTGCTATATTATTAGCTAATAAGAGATTACAATTAGATCTAAAAATAGACAGTAAATACTTTGATATAGAAAGTTCAGTAGAAGGAACAATAACAGCAGATGTAAGTCCAGAAAATTTAGCTACATTAATAGCTACAAATTATGTTTTAGATAACATAGATAAGTTAAATAAAAAAAGAGGTTTTATCCAAGAAAATAGAAAGGTTACAGATGAAGAGTTGAAAGGTTTATTTACAAATCCCATGGTACCGTTGCCCTTTCATTTCTTACATAAAAATGATTATTTAGATAAATTAGAAAATATCATTAAAGAATTTAAAATAGATGATTTATACGGTAAAGAATTTTCAAGAAAGATTTTACTTATATCTAATGATAGAATAGGTAAAAAGATGGCAGGTCCAGGAATAAGGTACTGGGAGTTTGCAAAACAACTTTCTATTACAAATAAGGTTACTTTAGCAATACCAAATGAAGTAAATATAAAATCTCCAAATGACAATATAGAGATAGTAGAATATGATCAAAGCAATCCTATTATGCTTGGGGGATATGCTGAAGATAGCGATATAGTTATATTACAAGGTACTATACTAGAGCAGGCAAAAGAGTTAAAGGCAATAGTGAAAAGAAAAATACTTATAGTTGATATATATGACCCTTTTGTAATAGAAAATTTAGAAATATATAAACATAAAGATTTTGAACTTAGAAATAATAATCATAATGAAAACTTAAGAGTGCAAATAGAACAGCTTAAAATTGGTGATTACTTTATTTGTGCTAGTGAGGAACAAATGAATTTTTGGGTAGGTATGTTATCTACTTTAAATAAAATAAATCCATCAGAATATGATTTATCTTCTAAGCTTGAAAAGCTTATAGGTATAGTACCTTTTGGAATATGTGAAGAGAATCCAGTACAAAATAGAGATGCAATGAAAGAAAAAGTACCAAACCTTAAGCCAGAAGATAAAGTGTTTATTTGGGGGGGGGGAGTTTGGAATTGGTTCGATCCTCTTACATTAATTAGTGCAGTTAATGAAATATCAAAACAGCGTGATGATATCAAGGTGTTTTTCCTTGGAGTTAAGCATCCAAATCCAGCAGTACCTGAGATGGAGATGACTAATAATGCTATAAAGCTAGCTGAAGAGTATGGAATAAAAGATAAATATATATTTTTCAACATGGATTGGGTAGATTATGATGATAGACAAAATTATCTTTTGCAGTCTTTTGCCGGAGTAAGCTGCCATTTTGATAATTTAGAAACACGATTTTCTTTTAGAACTAGGATACTAGATTATCTTTGGGGAAGTTTGCCTATAGTTTCTACAGAAGGAGACTTTTTTGCAGGAGAAATAGAAAAATATAAGCTAGGAATTACAGTTAAATATAAAGACGTCGATGATCTTAAAAGCGCTATGATAAAATTAGTAGATGACGATGTTTTTTATAATGAATGCAAAAATAATATAGATAAATATAAAGAAAGATTTAAGTGGAATGTTGCGACAAAGCCATTAATTGATTTTTGTAAAAATCCAACAAAGAAATCAGATACCTCAGTAAAAGAATATATATATGATATAAATCAAAACTCGAGAGATTCTGTAGTAGGAGAGATTGTAGATGGAAAGACCTTTGGACAAAGATTTAGATGTCGATATCCAAATCTTTCCTCCATAGAGTTAATGATAGCTACTTTTGGGAGAAGAAACAGTCATAATCTTAAATTTAAGTTATTTGAAGCTAAATCAAATATGCTTATTATAGAAAAAAACATACCAGTAGAAAAGCTTATAGATAATGCTTGGATTGATTTAGATTTTGAAACTATTATAAACTCAGAAGCAAAAGAATTTTATTTTTATGTTGAAACAGAAGGAGCGACTAAGGATAACAGCATAACTTTATGGAAAAATTCACAGGAAAATAGATTTGGTACAGTAATGTTTAATGGAACAAGCTTGCCAGGAGCCTTAGTTTTTAGAACTAAATGTATTTATTCTGAGACAATACTTGAACAGGGAATAACCATACCAGAAGAACAAATAGTATTATCAAATGTTAATTCTGTAGAAGAGTTAAAGATTCTTATGAATAACGTTAAAGATTTAAAAGGAAAAGGTAAGGGAAGATCCATAGATGAAATAAATATATTAAATCAGCAGATGGTAGATGTAGTAGAAAACATTGGTAACATTAATAACTGGATAAGCCACATAAATAGTAAAATTACAAAATTAAAAAAGATAAATATATTTAAAAAATAAATGTTTTAGTTTAAGGAGTATCTATGAAAAAGGTATTATTGATAAGCCCAGATATGATTAATAAAAAAATGGCAGGGCCTGCTATAAGGTACTATAATTTTGCTATGGAACTTAGTAAAGATACAGATGTAACATTATTTATACCAAATAAGAGTAGTGATTTAGATTTTTCACGCAGTGTATTTAGTATAATTAAGGGAGATATAGAAAAGCTAAAAGATAGCGCAAGTAACGTAGATTCGATTATAGTACAGGGTATAGCACTAAGATTATATCCCTTCTTAAAAGAAATAAATAAACCTATAGTTGTAGACATATATGACCCAATAACTTTAGAAAATTTAGAACTTAGAAAAAAAGTTAAGCTTCATGATAGACTTCTCTATCATGAAACTGACTTGGATCTTATACTAGAACAACTAGCCTTTGGGGATTATTTCATCTGTGCTAGTGAAAAACAAAAAGATTATTGGCTCGGTATGTTAGCTGCACTTAATAGAGTAAATCCATGTACTTATATAGATGATGCAAACATGGATAAATTAATAGGAGTAGTACCCTTTGGTATGGATAATAGCGACCCTATTAAAAGCAAAAATGTTCTAAAGGGTGTATGGAAGGGAATTAAAGAGGATGATAAAGTTCTTATATGGGGTGGTGGCATATGGAATTGGTTTGACCCAATGACATTAATAGAGGCAATGAACTGTATATCCAAAGAAAGAAGTGATGTTAAATTATTTTTCATGGGCATAGGACATCCGAGTGCTAATGTAGATATTTCTGTAGCTACTGAATGCATTGAAAGATCAAAAGAACTAGGATTATATGATACATCAATTTTCTTTAACGATTGGGTACCCTACGAAGAGAGACAAGATTATCTAATGGAAGCAGATATCGGAATAAGCACTTATTTTAATAACCTAGAAACTAGGTTCTCTTTTAGAACAAGGATCTTAGATTATTTATGGTGTGACCTTCCTATGGTTTTGACAGAGGGGGACTTTATGGCAGATATGCTAAAAAGAGAGAAGATAGGACTTTGTCATAGAGAAGGTAATTATGAGGAATTAAAAGATGCTATTATCTACCTTTTAGATAATGAGAGTATGTATAAAGAGTATAAAAACAATATAGGAGCAATAAAAGAAGAGTTTAGATGGGCTAATGTTGTAAACCCTCTTAAAAAGTTTTGTATGTCACCATATATTTCAGTAGATAAATTAAATAAGGTTAAGATTTTTTATGACAAAGGAAATATATCAAGATTTCAATATTATTATGTAAGAATAAAAAACAAGCTAAAATCTATTATTAAAAAGATATTAAGGTGGAAATAAAGATGAAAAATACTAAGAAATATATATATATCTTTATTGCTTATATATTACTTATAGTTGTACTGTATGCAGTAGATGCAAATAGATACGCTCAAAAGACTTATTATGAGCAAAAGGAAATGACAACTAATTTTGGAGCAGTTACAAAGGATATGAATATTATAGAACAGTTTCAAAGTAAAGAAGATATAAGCTCTATAGATTTAATCTTTGGAACTTATAATAAAAAAAATACAAACAACGTAATTGTTCAGGTTAAAGAGGATTTAAATTCAAATGAAACTTTGTTTTCAAAGACTTTTAACATGAAAAATGTAAAAGACAATGTACCTTATAGAATAGATACAAATTTAGAGAATATAAAGGATAAAAAACTTTATTTAGTAATTACCACAGATACCATAGATGAAGGGAATACCATTACATTATGGTATGGAAAGAAAAAGTCTAAAGAGAGCAAGCTTTTTATAAATTCAGATGAAATTGATGGTGAACTTAAATTTTCATTGAATAAAAAAGAGAAGAAAGGTATTAGATGGTAAGGTATACGCTATGGATATTTCAGTGGTAATACCCAATTATAATGGGGAAAAATATATAGAAAGCTGCTTAGATTCTTTATACCTTCAGACATTAATGCCAGATGAAATAGTAATAGTAGATAATGATTCTAGGGATAAAAGTAAAGCTATTATTAAAAGTAAATACGCTAAAGTTAAATTAATAAGTCTTAATAAAAATTATGGATTTAGTAAGGCTGTTAATGAAGGAATAAAAATTGCTAGGGGTAAGTACGTTATTTTATTAAATAATGATACAAAAGCAGAAGTAACCTGGGTAGAAAATCTTTATAATTGTATAAGATCCAATGAAAAAATTTTTTCATGTTCTAGTAAAATGTTAAAGTATCATGATAAAGATCTTATAGATGATGTGGGAGATGAGTATACTATTCTAGGATGGGCAAGAAAAAGAGGGGACTCAAAAAGTAAAGATTTCTACACAAAAAGTGAAGAAGTTTTTTCTGCTTGTGCTGGAGCTGCGATTTATAAAAGAGAAGTTTTCTTGAAAATAGGATATTTTGATGAGAAATTTTTTGCCTATTTAGAGGATATGGATATCAGTTATAGAGCTAAGCTATTTGGGTATATCAACTATTACTGCGCAAATGCTGTTATTTATCACATTGGCAGTGCTACCACAGGAAGTAAGCATAACGCTTTTAAGGCAAGGCTCTCCTCTAGAAATAACGTATATCTTATATATAAAAACATGCCATTAATACAGTTAGTATTAAATATACCCTTTATATTTATTGGTTATTTTATAAAGTTAATATTTTTTACTATAAAAGGATATGGTAAAGAGTACTTAACTGGAATAATGGAAGGTATAAAAGGAACTAAAGATATGAGTAAAATTAAATCTAATAAGGGATTTATAATTTACTTTAAAATACAATTAAAACTAATAAAGAATACTTTTAAAATATTTAGTTTTTAGAGAGGTTATATTATGGATTTGTCTATAATTATCGTTAATTACAATACACCAAGACTTACAATTGATGCAATAAGTTCAGTGATTAAAACGACTAAAGGTTTAAGTTATGAAATAATTGTTTTAGATAATGGGTCTTCAGATAACTCTATAACTGAAATTCAAAATACTTTTTTAGATAAAATAACATTTATAGATAATAAATCTAATTTAGGATTTTCAAAAGCTAATAATATAGGGATGAAGATAGCAAAGGGAGATTATATATTACTTTTAAACTCAGATACAGTAGTAAAAGAAAATACTATAAGCAATTCTCTAAGCTACATAAAGGACCAAAAAGATATTGGAGCATTAGGATGCAAAATACTGCTAAGAGATGGCACCTTAGATAAAGCTTGCAAAAGGGGATTCCCAACACCTTGGAACTCACTATCCTATATGCTTAAATTAGATAAAATATTCAAAGATAAAAAGTTTGGTGGATATAATCTAACCTACTTAAATGAAGATGAGATAAATGAAGTAGATTGTCTTATGGGAGCATATATGCTTGTTCCAAAAGAAGTTATAGAAAGAGTAGGGATGCTAGATGAAACCTTTTTTATGTATGGTGAGGATATAGATTGGTGTTATAGGATAAAAAATGGTGGATTTAAAATTGTTTATTATCCAAAGGTAGAAATACTTCATTATAAAAAAGCTAGCAGTGCTAAAAAGAGAACTAAAACTATATATGAATTTAATAGAGCCATGATTGTATTTTACAACAAACACTATAAGGAGAAATATAATATATTTGTAAGCTTTGCGGTATACATCGGAGTAGCTCTAAAACTAATTCTTTCTCTTTTAATTAATATAATAAAAAGGGGATAAGCATATGATTAAAAAAAATCAGCAGATTTTTAATAAGACCTTAGTAATTTTAGATGCTTTGGGTATCCTTGTATCCTTTTTTATAGCTTGGTATATAAGAATAAAAAGTGGACTTATAGACTTAGAATCAGGATATCTTACACTTAGAGAATACTTTATACCAATACTTATAATGATACCAGTTTATATAATTATATATAATTTTAACAAGCTCTATGAAGTACACAGGCTAAAATTTTTAACAGAAGAGATAGGAAATATAGTAGTAGCTAATATAATAGGAATAGTAGGTTTTAGCATGGTTTTATTTTTATTTAAACAAGTGCACTATTCAAGAGTGCTTTTATTGATATTTGCTATTACATCTACTATGGTAGCTTCCTTAGAGAGGGCTTTAATAAGACTTACACTAAGAAAGTTTAGAAAAAAGGGGTACAATAAAAAGCATATTGTTTTCATTGGATATAGTGATTTAACAGAAAGGTTCATGAGCCTTGTTAATAAAAATAAGCAATGGGGATATAATGTTATAGGTATATTTAGTGACAATAAGGTAATTGTTGAAGAGTGTACCATGGATTATTTAGGGAAGATAAAGGATATAGAAGGATATCTTTTAGAAAATAGAGATATTGATGAAGTTTATATAACATTAGAAGTTAGAGATTACTATAAACTAAAAGATATAATAAGAGTTTGTGAAAATGTTGGCGTGAGAACTCAAATAATTCCTGATTATTATAAATATATTCCAGCTAAACCTTATGTAGAAGAGGTAGAAGGTCTACCAATAATAAATTTAAGATATATACCTTTAGATAATATATTTAATAAATTTATTAAAAGGTTTGTAGACATACTTTTATCAACCATAGCCATTAGTCTATTTTCTCCTATCATGATAATTGTTGTAGCTTTAATTAAACTAACCTCTCCTGGTCCAGTTATATTTAAACAAGAGAGAGTGGGGTTAAATAGAAGAAACTTTACTATGTATAAATTTAGATCTATGGAGATACAAAAAGAAGAAGAAGAAATAACTAAATGGACAGTTAAAAATGATAGTAGGAAAACTAAATTTGGAAGCTTTATAAGAAAGACAAGCCTTGATGAGCTACCACAAATATTTAACGTGCTAAAAGGTGATATGAGTCTTATAGGTCCAAGACCTGAAAGACCATATTTTGTAGATAAATTTAAAGATGAAATACCTAAGTACATGGTAAAACATCAGGTAAGACCAGGCATGACAGGATGGGCTCAGGTCAATGGATGGAGAGGGGATACTTCTATAGAAAAAAGAATAGAATGTGATATATATTATATTGAGAACTGGAGCCTTTTAATGGATCTGAAAATCATATTTATGACAATCTTTAAAGGGATTTTTAGTAGAAATGCATATTAAAAGGTATTTATAAGGGGGGTAAAATGAAAGTAAGTAAGAAAACATTGATATTTACTATATTTGTTATTCTTAGTTTTTTTCCTATATATGATGCTATGACAAGGTTATATAAGGGAGCTGAAATTCTAACTAATAGCCAACAGGTAAATCAAGATATAAGTATTGAACTATATGACCATAAATTAATAGAACAACATTTTTTTTCTAGTGAAGAAGGCTTATCTTCCATAGAAATTCAGGTGGGAACTTTTAATAGACAAAATACGGGAGAATTAAACGTTGAGTTAAAAGACTTAGAAGATAATGTTTTAAGTTCTAAAGTCATAAGAACTGAAGGTGTAAAAGATAATGAATATTTAAAGATATGCTTTGACCCCGTTCAAGATTCAAAAGGAAAAGAGTATAAGTTAGCTTTTTTTTCACCTAATAACAAAGAGAATTCTATAGTTTTGCATAGTAGCAAAGGTGATGAATATTTAGAAGGTGACTATTATGAAGAAGGACAAGAGGTAGATAAAGATATAGTATTTAAAACAATGAGTAAGGCAAAGTATCCAAGGATATATTTTGTTGGGATTTTTATATTGGTATTAGTTACTTTAGGGATATACTTTTTAATTTATAAATATAAGTTAAAGCTACATAAAGTATTTTTGATTTATGGAACTATATATGGTCTTATTATGATCTTTGCGCTACCACCATATCAAGCTCCAGATGAAAAGTTACACTTTTTTAGGGCCTATGAAATATCCAAAGGGAGCATGATATCAAAAACACATAAGACGGGAGAGATTGGAAATTATTTGCCCGAGGATATAGAAGGTACATTGATCTTAATGAAGGGAACAGAAGTAGCATTTTATTCAAATAATAAAATTAATTATACGGATTTTAAAAAGGCGTTATTTTTAAAAGATAGCAAAAATCAACAGTTTTATGTGTTTCCTAATGCTGCAATATATGCACCACTTCAATACATACCTCAAAGTTTTGGTATATTAGTTAGTAGAATTTTAAGGATTCCTGTTCTTTGGAGTCTATATTTTGGTAGGATCTTTAATTTAATAAGTTGGATTACCATAACATATTTTGCTATAAAACTGATGCCAAAGGGGAAGATAATCCTATTATCATTATCTTTATTACCTATGTCAATTCAACAGGCGGCCTCTTTATCCCCAGATGCATTATTAAATTCTATATCATATTTATTTATAGCTTTATGCTTTTATCTAGCTAAAGAGGAAGTGAATTTAAGGACTAGACATATTGTGGCTTTAATAAGTTTATTTATATTTATATCTATAAGTAAAATAGTTTATTTGCCGTTAGCACTGATGATGCTGGTTATGCCTGTAAGTAAATTTAAAAATAAAAATAGCTATATTGGAACATTTATAGGTTTAACAACAGGAGGGGTTTTAATAACAACTCTATGGATGAGAATGGTTAATTCTAGACTTACATTAGATTTTGCAGGCGGAGATGTTAATACAAAAAGACAAATAGTTGGTGTATTAAAAAGTCCTTTTGTATATTTAAATACTATTAGGAATACTATGGTAGGAAATATATATTTTTATGTTGAGTCTATGATTGGAAAACTTGGTTGGTTAGATACGAAATTACCGGATACTTTAATTTTAATGTATATATTATTAGGATTTTTAATAGTTTTAGTTATATCAAAGTATTTTACAAAAAGAGAAAGGATTCTAGCGTTTTCAACATTTATATTAGGAGTTATTTTAATTTTATCGTCGCTATATGCTATTTGGACACCTGTAGGGGCGCCTGTAATAGGGGGAGTTCAGGGAAGATATCTTTTGCCACTGGCACCTTTAGCATTTATGTCAATACCTAGATTAGACATAAGAATTAATATGGATAAATTTAATGAATTAATAAGTATATTTCTTAACTATGGATTATTATACTCTATGGTGGTACTCATAATGCGTTACTATATATAATACATAATAATTGTAATGCAGTTAAAAATATTAAGTTATTTTATAAAAGTTAATAAAAAGGTAACTTATTATAGACAATAAAAACGAAAAAACATATAATGGGGATGTGAGCTTTAATGATAGCTTTACTTAAGCTCATACTACTGGGACATAAATATATAAAGGGGGGAACGATATCAAACATAAAACATTTAAAACAAGACTTGCATCAATAACTATGATTATATTTTTGATGCAAAGTGTAGTGGTAAAGCCTATAGAAGGTAACATCACCCCAATAATGGGTGCACCATCTGCCACTTTATCTCAAATGGAGACCTGTGCTCAAAATGCTAAGGCAACTCCAGAGTTTATTAATTTAGCTAAACTTTATTGGGATTTAGCAAGTAGCCATGGTGGGGTGGATCCTGTTGTAGCCTATGCTCAATCAGCAAAGGAAACAGGATATGGAAACTTCAGTGGAGTCTTGGATTCAAGTTATCATAACCCTTGTGGGCTAAAAACAACAGTAGGTGGTGATGACAAAGATCCTAGTTCACATCAGTCATTCGATACTTGGCAAAAAGGTGTACAAGCACACTTAGATCATTTAGCATTATATGCTGGTGCTAAAGGATATCCAAGAAAAGACACCTATGATCCTAGACATTTTACTACTTTAGTTGGTAAAACAGGAAATGATGTGAAAGGTCTATCAAAAAATTGGGCACCAGGTGAATCTTATGGTGAAGACATTGTAAAAATGATAACAAAGATAAAAGATACTGTACCAGAAAAAGTATTATCACCTAAGATGTTAATAGATTCATCAAAAGAAGAAGCTAAATATTTTAATGAAAAGATTATTCCAATTACCGGTTGGTCAATAAGCCAAAATGAAATCAAAAGTATAAATATATATATTGATGATAAGTTTATACAAAAAGCAGAATACGGTATAGAAACTCCAGAATTAAAAAAGACTTATCCTGAGTATAAAAATGCTGAAAAGAGTGGGTATAAGGCTAATGTTGATATAAGCAATCTAAGTTATGGAAAGCATTCTATTAAAGTAGAGAGCATAGATATCAGTGATAATAAAATATCAGAAGTGAAAAGTATTGAAAAGTTAGATCTACCTATACGTATATCAATTGATAACCCAAAAGATAAAGAAGTTATCTCAAAAAGTAAATTCAATATATCAGGATGGGCTGTATCAGGTAAAAATATAAAAACCGTAAATGTTTACTTAGATGATAAACTTATGGGAAATGCTAATTATGGTTTAGCTAGACCAGATGTTAAAAATGTATTTCCGAATTATCCAAGTGGAGATAATCCAGGATATATTTTTGAATTGGATACTAAACTTATAAAGCCAGGGAAGCATGTTATAAAGGTAGAATCTATAGATGCATCTAATACTAGAATTTTTGAAGAAAAGCATATTGAAATCAAAAAGCTAGAAGGTGTTACAAGCTTAGAAATTAATTTAGATGATAATGCTTATGGGTTAAAGCCACTAGAAATAAAAGGACTAGCACTAAATCAGTCTGATATTAAGCAGGTTGAAGTGTTTTTAAACAACTCATTACTAGGAAATGCTAAACATGGATTACAAAGCAAAGAGGCATTAAAAGCTTTTTCCGATTATACAAATGCAGCAAATGCAGGATATGAATATTCAATCGATAATTCAAAGCTTAAAGATGGCAAAAATGTAATAAAGGTAGTTTCAAAAGGTAATGATGGAACAAGTAAAGAAGTAATTAAAGAGATTAATATAGCTAAAGCAGATAATTTAATAGCTCTAGATAATCCAGTTGAAATGGTAGGAAACTCAAATATACTAGTAAGTGGATGGGCTTTAAATAAAAGCGGTATTAAAAATGTAGAAGTTTATGTAGATGGAAAGTTAGTAGATAATGCTATTATAAATCTACCTAGACCAGATGTTTTAAATGCATTTAAAGGCTATGTAGGAGCAGATAAATCAGGATATTCTCTTAAAATTAATAGAGCAATATCTGAAGGAAACCACATAATTTCTGTTAAATCAATTGCAAATAATGGGGAAACCTTAATTATTACAAGAAAGATAAATGCAATCAAACTTGCTAATAGTATGGCTATGGACGTTCCAGTAGCAGGTGAAAAGATTGATTCAGAAATAATTGTTAAGGGATGGGCTTTAAATCCATCAGGAGTTAAGCAAGTTAAAATACTTGTAGATGGCGTCTATGCAGGGGATGCAGAATATGGACTTAGTAGACCAGATGTTAAAAATGCATTTCCGATACACACTAATTCATCTGAAAGTGGATATAGTCTTAATGTATCTATAAATAGATTTAAGGCAGGGGAACATACAATAACTGCTGAAGCTATAGGTATGGATGGAAGCGCTACTAAAATTACCAAAAAGATAAACATCGAAAAACTTAAACCTATTAGCACTATTGACTTTCCTAGTGATAAAAGTGTAGAGAAAGAAAAACTAACTATATCTGGATGGACTTTAAATGATTCAGGTATATCAAAAGTTAAAGTGTTTATAGATGGAAATTATATTGGGGATGCTAAACACAATTTAAGCAGACCTGATGTGAAGAGAGTTTTTCCTAAATACAAGTATGCAACAGATTCAGGATATTCATTAGACTATGACTCATCTAAACTTTCTATAGGAAAACATGAAGTTAAAATTGAATCTATAGGAAATGATGGTAGTATAAAAATTGAGACTAAATCTTTTGAAATTTTTAAAGGGCAAATGATTGCTGAAATAGATAGTCCTTCAGGAAATAAAAGTGGAACTACCATAGAAGTAAATGGCTGGGCAGTTTCTCCAAATGAAATAAAATCTGTTGAAGTATATTTAGATAATAAAGTGGTAGGCAATGCTAATTATGGCACCAAAAGACCTGATGTAATGGGGGTATTTCCTGGTTATCCATCAAGAGAAAATTGTGGATTTAATTATCAGTTAAGTACTAAAGATTTAAATGTAGGTAATCATGAGGTGAAAGTTGTAATTACTGATCTTAAAAATAATAAAATAGAAAGAACTAAAACTTTTAAATTCACTAAATTACCTTCAGATATGTCCTTAGAAACTAATTTTAGAAATAACGATAATTTGTATGGTGTAGAAAGCATAGTAATTGCGGGTTGGGCTTTAAGTGACTCCGGAGTTAAGGAAGTAAAAGTTAATTTAGATGGTAAACTTATTGGCAATGCAGCAATGGGGAAAATAAGGCCGGATGTTAAGAATGCTTTTATGAATTATGACAACAGCTTATTTTCTGGCTATGAGTATAAATTGAGTGATATAGATAAATTATTACCAGGGTACCATAAAATTGAGGTAATAGCATTATCAAAGGATGAAACTTCAATTTCAAGAACAATTAACTTTATAATAAAGCAAAATAAAATAATAGTAGTAGATCCAGGTCATAATCATGGTGGAGATTATGGGGCAGTTTCTAATATAGGTGGAGTAAGATACTCAGAAACTGATCTTGATATGCAAGTGTCTATGAAGCTTAAAGAAAGTTTAGAAAGTGAAGGCTATACAGTTTATTTAACTAGAGGACCTTTAGATTTTCTTTATGATGACTTAAATACAAGCATAGCAAAGAGATATACACTAGCAAATAATTTAAATGCACAAGCATTAATAAGTATTCATCATGATAGTAGTTCAGATTCTAGTGCTAAAGGAGTATCAACTTTTTATAGCTCATTTAAGCCAGGGCTTGATAATGTTGATATAGTAAAGGGTGTAGATCCAAACGGATATCAATGGTATGATTTTAAAATGGATTTAACCCCTACAGAAGAAGCAATAAAAGGAAGAGAACTGGCTAGAAACATTGTTAATGGTGTTTCAAGCAACATGGGATACTATAATAGAAGAGAACATGATAGAGGGCTTGGAGTTACAAGAGAAGCAAATATGCCAGCAGTTCTTGTTGAATGTGGGTTTATATCAAACCCAGAAGATGCAAGAAGGGCAGCAAATCCCAATAATCAAAAAGATCTTGCAAACAATATAGCAAGAGAAGTAAAAAGAACATTTAAATAAACAAAACCAAAAAAAAGGGAGCACATTAGAGGTGCTCCCTTTAAATGTAAATTAATATAAAAGACTATGAGTCTTATTTATTATGTATTATTTGCTATGGTTGATAAAGATGGAGCTATAATATATAATAAATAAGACTTAAATTAATAAAAATTACAAAAAAATAAAATATAAGTAAAGAGCAAAAATGCAACTAAAGCAATAACAAAGAAAAAATATATAGAAAAGAGAAGTAAAAAGTTATGAGTAAATCAATAGCCAAAAATGCTTTATACAAAGTGTTACTTAATATATTTAATATAATAATGCCCGTTATTATTGCTAGCTATACCTTTAGGGTAATGACCAAAGAATTAATTGGTAGATATACTGCAGCATATACCATATTCAATTATTTCTTCATATTTGCAGGATTTGGTATATATAATTATGCCATTAGAGAGCTTAGTAAGGTAAGAGAAAATAAAAAGAAGATGTCTCAGCTTTTTACAAGCTTTTTTGTAATAGGGTTAATTTCAAATATAGTAACTCTTATAGCCTACGGAATATTTAATTTTACAGTATTTAAGGGGACACCAGTATTTGAAGTACATTTAATATTAGCACTTAATATGATTTCCAATATATTTTACATAGAGTGGGCTAACGAAGCCCTAGAAAACTATGGGTTTATAACATTAAAAACGATAATAGTAAGGCTTGTTTATGCAATTCTTTTATTTTCTACAGTAAAGTCTTCAGATGACTTTTTGATTTATGTATTTTTAACTACTTTTGCAACATTTTTAAATAATATAATAAGTTATATTTACATAAAAAAAGGTATCGGCTTTGATTTTAGTAATATAAAAATAAAAAGACATATTAAATTCTTACTATTAGTTATAATAATGTCTAATGGAAATGTGTTATATACTCAGTTAGATAAGGTAATGCTCGCTCACTATGTAGGTGAAGTTTCTGTAGCATATTATGGAGTGGCTCACAATGTAATGAGTATAATAAATGCCTTGGTGCTTTCAGTAGTATTTGTTACAATACCAAGACTATCAAACATTATAGCAAGCAAAGATCATGAAAAATACATAAATCTTTTAAATAAAATAACCCAAACCTTATTTGCATTTTTATTTCCTGTAGCCTTAGGTATGTTTGTACTTGCAGAGGAGATATTTGTTTTATTTGGTGGAGGTGAGTATGCAGGTGGGGGACCTGTACTTAAGGTATTTTGTGTATACATGGTATCTTTAGGTATGGAAGCTATATTAACCAATCAAGTTATGTATGTAAATAGAAGAGAAAAACAATTAGTACCAATGATATTTATGGCAGGATTTATAAACCTTATATTAAACTATTTACTCTTAAAGCTTAATGTGTTTAATGAAGTAACAGCCATTGCAACTACCACTGTAAGTAGTTATATACTAGTCATGACCCAGTATATTTATACAAGGAAAGTCTTAAATGTGCGGTTCAACTTATTTACTATGAAAAATTTCAAATATCTTTTATACGCATTAACATTTTTACCTATATCATTTATGTATAAATATCTAATATCTAATATGTATATCTATATTGTAGCTATAGTCTTAACCTCTGGAATTGTTTATGCATTTTTCTTATTCATTACAAAGGATGAAATTTGGAATGCAGTAATTAATAGATTTATGCCAAAGGTTAAAGGGAAGTTTAAAAGGTAAATTACCATTTAAGAGCATAATTAAAGAGATAGAGAGGAAGTACAATAGATGAAAATTTTAATAACAGGAGCAAAAGGCCAACTAGGAAGCCAAATTATTAATATACTTAACAAAGGCACATCGGATATTGGAAAGATAGATACTATATATGATAAGGCTGAAATCTTCTCTTTTGATGTAGATGAGCTTGATATAACTAACTTAAAGCAGTGTAAAACTGTTATAAGAGAGGTAAAACCCAATTTAATAATTAACTGTGCTGCTTATACTAACGTAGATAGCTGCGAAAAAGAACAGGATGTAGCCTTTAAGATAAATTCAATTGGAGCAAGAAACCTTGCTATTGTATCCGAAATACTAGATTCTAAATTGGTTCATATATCTACAGATTATGTATTTGAAGGAAATGGGACTAACCCTTATAGAGAGTACGATATAACAAACCCTGTTAGTGTATATGGTAAGTCTAAGTTATTAGGAGAAAG
>CAYYWN010000004.1:0-30199 GCA_964474485.1 uncultured Clostridium sp.
TTTTGTTAAACCTTTTATTTTTTGAGTTTTAGAATAGGTTATGGATTCTAGTGCTGTGCATATATGTGATCCATACCTAGTCTTAACTTCTATAAAGCAAATGTATTTATTATCTTTTGCAATTATATCAATTTCACCCAATTTACATAAGAAGTTTGCTTCTATAATTTCATATCCTTGAAGTATTAGATGATTTAAGGCTAAGGACTCACCGTGATATCCTAAGGCCTTTTTTTGTGATTTCAAAATGATCACCCTATCTTTTATATAATTTATTAATTTACTAAGTACAAGGTATAATATAAACAAAATAATACGAAAAAACATAAAACTTATAAAATAGTATTAGCACTAATTATAAAGTTATACATAATGGTCAATAATTAACTAGAGGTGATTTTAATTATGGCTATTAAAATTTATAGTGCTGCTTATACAGGTATTAAAGGTTTTTTAGTAGATGTAGAGGTAGATATTTCATATGGACTACCAACATTTAATATTGTGGGACTTGGGGATACCGCTATAAAAGAATCTAAGGACAGAGTAAGGACTTCAATTATAAACTCTGGATTTGATTTTCCAGTAGGAAGAATAACAGTAAATCTTGCGCCGGCTAGTATAAGAAAGGAAGGCGCTGTATTTGATTTGCCTATAGCTTTAGGTATATTATTAGCAAGTTCTCAGATAACCTATGTAGGTATAGAAGAATTTGTGTTTATGGGTGAACTTTCTCTTAATGGTGAATTAAGGCCGGTAAAAGGAATTCTTCCTATAATATTAGAGGCTATGAAGAATGGTATAAAGGATTTTGTTGTACCCTATGAAAATATTAAAGAGTGCATGATAACTAAAGACATAAAAGCATTTCCATTTAAAAATCTAAAAGAGGTTATACATTTTTTAGCGTATAAAGATATGCTGCCATATAAAAGGTTTTCTGAAGAAAATGATGAAAACAATGTAAAGACATTAGAATATGATTTTGATGATGTGGTAGGACAAGAAAGTGTAAAACGAGTATTGGAAGTGGCTGCTGCAGGATTCCACAACTTGATACTTTATGGACCACCAGGGTCGGGTAAAACAATGCTAGCTAAAAGGATGCCATGCATTCTTCCGGGGTTAACTTATGAAGAATCCGTAGAAGTAACTAAAATATACAGTGTGTCAGGAAATCTTCATAAAGAGCAAGGACTTATAAAATCAAGACCTTTTAGAAATCCTCATCATAGCATAACAAAAACAGCATTAATAGGTGGTGGGAGAGACCTTAAGGTAGGAGAGATACCCTTGCACATAATGGGGTGCTTTTTTTAGATGAAGTTTTAGAGTTTAATAGGGGCACACTTGAGCTATTAAGACAACCATTAGAAGATGGTAATGTAACTATAACTAGACTTACAGGATCTATAGATTATCCTTCTAAGTTTATATTTATAGGAAGTTTAAATCCATGTCCATGTGGTGTTCAAGTTTGACTAAATTATATATCACCTCTATATCGGAAATCTTTTTACCACCATCTATTATATACCCTACTCTTACACCTTTTACTAGAAGCTCTATAATCTTTCTTTTTTCCTTTTCTGTTAATTCATCAAGCTTATCTTTATAATATTCTATTTTGGAGTTCATGGATTCTATCAATTCGGACTCTCTTTTTTTACTGTCTATTTTGTTGTTTAGCATACTTAATAATTTGTTTATTTTTGTTTCTTCTTTTTTTATATCATTTAGTTGATCAGTAACATCTTTTTCAGATATTATATTTTTTCTAAAAAGTGTTAGTATGTTATTTCTTTCTGAAATTTTATCTAATAACAATTTGTTTAATTTTATGATATCATTTTCTGAATCAGTTTCTCTATCATCTTTTACATTTTGCAACTCCTCAATATATTCATTATAGTTTTTTAATATATTAGTGCAACCACTCCAGACATGACCTTCTATCATATCTGCATTTACATTAACATTGGTACATTTAATATCTATCATTTCACCTCTTTTTCCACCACATACATAAACATCATTTCTTGTTGGGTATGTAATCCCATAAAAAGTTCTTCCACAATACTTACATTTAATCAATTTTCTTAGTAAAAATTCTCTGTTTCTTCTATTTTTCATACAGTCTAAGGAATTCTTTTCTTTTTGGAGCTGAACCTCATCCCACTGCTTCTGGGTTATTATTGCCGGGACAGTTCTCGTTATTGTATCACGTCTTCTAGTGCCGTTTTTGCCATACTCATGGGTGCCTTTATAGGTTGTGCTAGATAATATTCGTTGAATACTACTAGATCGCCACTTGCCCGTTATACCCTTAGTTCTTTTGCCATTGCCTTTACCGCAACTACTAAGTATACCTGAACTATTTAAATATGCTGCTATACTTAATCCAGACATTTTATCAATAGTGTATAAATCAAAAATATTTTTTATTGTTTTAGCTTCTTCTTCATTTATTTCTAAGTAACCATCATTATTTTTTATATAGCCATAAGGAACTATACCGCCCATCCATTTGCCCTTCTTAGCGGCTCTAGTGGCACCTATATACATTCTATCTAATATATTATTTCGTTCTAACTCTGCCATATTAAGATAGGTAATAAACTGAAATCTTCCAGCAGGAGTATTTAAGTCGAAAGGCTCAGTTACGCTTATTATTTCAATGTCATATTTTCTAAGCATTTCAATTGCTGTTAGTCCTGAAAGAGTATCTCTTCCAAATCGGTCAATTTTATAAACCAAAACGGTATCAAATAAACCTTTTTTAGCATCATTTATCAATTTTTTTCCCCCTGGACGTTCATTGAAAGGTATCGTGCCACTTATACCGTTGTCTAAATAATTACTATAAACATCTAAATGCTCTTTTATTTCTGTGTAAGCACTCAACATTTCTACTTGGTTATCTATTGTGTCACGTTCCTTCTGGTCATCAGAGGATACTCTGCAATATATAGCAACTTTCTTCACTGCTATTTTCTCCTTTCTCTTGCTTTTCTTATAGTACTTAAGGCTATATCTACAGCCATTTTTATTTGTGATTTTTCTTCTTGGGTTATTTCTACATCATCTAGCACTAGTTCTTCACTACTTAAAACAAGATTCATTGTTTGTTCTATGTCAGTTACTACATATTCAGTGTTGTTCTCTGTAGCCATTAGATCATTCATGGTCACGTTAAGTGCGCTAGCTATTTTTTCTATAGTGTTAGCATTAAGACTTTGTCTCTTGCCGGACTCTATTTCGCTTATTGTTGTGTTGCCAACATTAGCTTCTTTAGCAAGCCTATATCCACTTATTCCTTTTGTTTCTCTTATCTTTTTAATATTTATCCCTAATATGGAGATACTCATATAAAATCACCTCTAATTAATATTTCCGTCTACAGAACTATTATATATGTATAATTTACAAAAGTAAACTAGTAAGTGAAAAAAAATCCCATAAAAGGATGCTTTGATTCAAATAACCTTCTGTATCCGGGTAGCAAAATAGACTAATTTGACAAAAAACGTTTATTGAGAAAGCTAATTTACTCTAATGGCAGTATGTGGGTAAATTTAAAGATTGAGTACTTCTGTAAGCGGGTATATAATATGATTATGCTTCCGGAATCAGAAGGAGCTGAGAAGTTGAATTTACAACAATTAATAAATCAAAAAGGGTTAACAAATTACAGATTAGCTAAAGAGGCAAAATTAGGACAAGCTACAATCTCAGAGCTAACATCTGGAAAAAGAAAAGAGCCTAAGTATTCTACCGCTATTAAGATAGCAAAAGTTTTAGAGGTAGGCGTTGAACAGATATATGAAGCAATGGAGGGTTAAACGTGGAGATAAAAACAGAAATAACAAACGGAAAGAAAAGGATAATTATAACCAATAAGGCTTCAGGGGTAGATAAAACTAAGGAAGCAGTATTGTTGGTAATGGGTCCGGGTTGGGAATACAAAGATCAGAAAAAAGACATATAACTTTTAAAGTACAAATCTAAAAAGCTCTTCATTTCAATCATTATCCTATCCAGCTTTATAAATTTTACACACATCTTAAAAAATGCACTGCAATGGTGTACAAGCTTATTAAAAATATAAGGAGGCAAAATCATGGATGATTTAAATAAAAAAGAAGTTGCTCAAGAAGTACTAGTTCAAGAGCAACCCGTTAAAGTAAAAATTGAAATAATTAACTTGAACGAAGTAAATTCTTTAATAAATGAAATAGTTGGGAAAATTAAAGAGCTACAGCAGTTTAAATTAGAGTTTAAAGTTAAGGAATAATTATTTTCCAAAATTATCAAGAGTATTTTCTATATCTTGCAATGAGTCGTTTACTTCATTTACGGACTTATCGAAGTTTTCATCTTTTTGAAGTTCAATTTCTACATTGCATTTAGGACAAACGATAGTTTTACCAGCGTCTTTTAACTTTACTGGTATTTCGGTTTTACATTTAGGACAAGTAAAATCAACAGTACTATCGCCAAATAAAGATTCAAAATTTAAATCTGACATAACATACACCCCCTTTCAACAAATTTTACCATAGGGGAATAAAAATAAAAAGGAGAGATAAAAAATGAATAAGTTAACAGTAATAAAACAAGACAATAAATTAGTAACAGATAGCAGAGAGGTAGCCACAACAATAGGTAAAAGACATAGTGATCTATTAGATACTATAGGTAAATATATAACGCATTTAGAAAACGGAAATTTCCGTTCTGACAATTTCTTTATAGGGGATTTATATACAGTAGAAAGCAATACACGAGAATATCCAATGTACTGGCTAACTAAAAAAGGTTGCGATATGGTAGCTAATAAAATGACAGGAGAGAAAGGAGTACTATTCACAGCAGAATATGTAACAGCGTTTGAAAAAATGAAAGAAGGTACAATTTTATACAAAGGATTAAGCAAAGAAGTGCAAGCCATATTTGTGCTAGACCAGAAGACACAGGAAATTGAAAGCCGTATGGACACCCTAGAGAATGACTTGCCGCTCTTTAATATAGAGTGTAAAGAACTTCAAGGATTAGTCAGAAAGGTAGGAATAAAGACACTTGGAGGGTACAAGACACCTGCTTATAATAGCAATTCTTTAAGGGGACAAGTTTATTCGGATATTCAGCAGCAGTTAAAAAGAGAATTTGGAGTTACCCGTTACGAAGCAATAAAAAGAAGCCAATTAGATTTAGCTAGGCAGATAGTTGCAAAATACAAAGTTCCAGTATTTTTACAAGGTGAAATAATTAAATTCAATAATCAAATTCAATTTTAGGAGGTGTTAAATGATGTTTAACATTAAAGACATAGAAAATATAAAGGGTTACAACAAGCTAAGCCCTAGCGCAAAAATATTATTTAAAGCATTTCTCATTAACTTTATGAATGCGCAAGGAACTAATTCAAGGGAAAGCTTAGTACCTATATCAGTTAAGTTTGTAAAAGCTGATAGCTATCTAAGATTTGACTATAGGAGATATGGAAATAAAGATTGGTTGCATGTTAAGGGTGCTAACACATGGTATTAGTGGGAGGTAGATTAAATGCTAAAACAGCAAGTGTTGGAGCAAAGAAGATGAACAATATTTAATTGACTGGTATTACATTGTAGGACCGGAGGAGATAAGCTATGCGTTAGATAGGACAATAGCTACTGTTATGGGAAAGGCAGCTAAATTTAGGAAAGAGGGACTTATGGTAAAACCAGCTAGGCAGATGTGGCATGGAAGGATAAGAGGATAAATTAGGAGGCGAAACAATTGAATATTAAAATTCTTAAAGATTATATAAGGCTATGTAGGGAATTTAATATAGAGGCTACAGCTTCAGGACTGAAGGGTTATAAAAGTTATTACTACCAGGAAGTAAAGTTATGAATACAAGAAAATTAAAACAAGTCCACAAAGCTCTACTAAGAAGAGAAAGCTTTATTCCATATAAGTTTTTACTAATTAAAGAGACAAGCCAAGATGTTGAATTTGTAGAGATAAAAACAAGAAAGGTTTTAACGGTAAGAATATGAAGAAATGTGAATTAGATGCTACAGAGATCTATAACATTGAAACTGGAGAAACGATTGCAAATATAGAAGATTTGGATATTGAAGAGATAGATAAATTATTAAAAGAGAAGCAACTAAGGTTTGTATAAGTTTTAGAAAGCAGGTGATTAAAATTATTTACTGCAAAGTTGGTAAATGCCCAAAAGATAAAAAAAGGCCTATATGCTGTACTTATTGTGTTAAAAAGAAAATCTGCAGTAGTGCTTGTAAAAAAGTTAATAGCCATTGCAGCTTAAGTTATAAAAGTTCAGATATAAAAAAAGAGATGGCATATAGCCACCAAAATAAAATTAAATATCCAAGTTCAATTATAACAGAAGAAAGTGAGGCTGTACAGTAATGATTAATACGGTTCAAGAGATAGGTAAGCTTAACGTTAAAGGTAATATTATAGACCACGGATGGTTTAAACACATAAAATATCCAAATGGAAAGGCTAATTTGAATGCAATTGTAATTTTAAGCGATATAGTTTATTGGTATAAGCCAAAAGAAATACTGGACGAAAATTCAGGATTATTAAAAGGATATGCTAAAAAATTTAAGGCTGATAAATTACAGAAGGGCTATGATGCATTTGCAAGGCAACTAGGGTTAACTAAAAGACAAGTAAAAGATGCTTGTGATTTTCTGACAGAGAAAAAACTGATAACAGTAGAGTTTAGGAATATAAGAACTCAAGAGGGGCAATATTTAGCGAATGTAATGTTTGTAGAACCAGTACTTGAAAATTTAAAGTTAATATCTGGAATGAATATAATGTTAGATAATATACCTAGGGGTGGTACGATAGAACGTAAGACACCATACGACGAAATACCCCCATGTGGTACAACAGGACGTAAGATATCCTACAACGAAGTACCCCCATGTGGTACGGCAGAACGTAAGACGTATACTAAGAATACTACAGAGATTACTACAAAGAATACTACAAAGAATATTATATATCCATTTGAAGAAATAGTAGATTATTTAAATCTACAAGCAGGCACTAAATATAAACATACAAGTAAAAAAACTAAGGACCTTATAAGTACAAGATTCAAGGAAGAATTTTCCTTAGAAGATTTTAAAAAAGTAATAGATAACAAATCCAAAGAATGGAAGAATACGGACATGGAGAAATATCTAAGGCCTGAAACCATATTCGGACCCAAATTTGAAAGTTACTTAAATCAGAAGATTAGTAATAACACCAGTAAAGGGTCTAAAGATAGTAACTTTAATAATTTTGAGCAAAGAACTTATGACTTTGAAAGCTTAGAAAGAAAATTACTGGGTTGGGATAAAGATTAGAAAGGAGCTACTGCTCTATGGCTACAGAAAAACCAAGAGAGTTAAAGGATGTTGTAGATAGTATAGTTGCTATATATTTTGAAATGTGGAGTCTTAACGGATCACTATATGAAATATTAAAAACTATTCCAAAAGAAGAGCTGCAAGACTTAATAGATAAATGGGAAGAAAATAAAAAAAATAAGGAGTGATTAAAATTAATAAAGTAGTTTTAATAGGCAGATTAACAAGGGATCCTGAACTAAGATTTACAGAAGGCAAAGGTACCGCAGTAACAAAGATTACCCTTGCAGTAGATAGGTATAATCCTACCAGCAAAGAAAATGAAGCGGACTTCATCCCAATTGTAATATGGGGAAAGCAAGCTGAAGCAACTGCAAACTACATGAGAAAAGGAAAGCTTATGGGAGTTAGCGGAAGAATGCAGACAAGATCCTATGATTCAAAAGATGGTACTAAAAAATATGTTACAGAAGTGGTAGCTGATGAAACACAGTTCTTAGAATGGGGACAACCTTCAGGAGCTTCTAGTAATAATAATTTTAATGAACCTGATATGACACAAATAGATGATGATGGATCAATACCATTTTAGGGGTGCAGTATGAAAATAGAAGATAAGATAAAGGTTGCTGCTTATAAGATAGCAGCAGAGCTAGAACTTAATAAAGACATACTTATAAAAAAAACTAAAGATGGTGAAATAAAGATACAAGCATTAAGAATAAATAGCGTTAAATGATAAATAAAAGGGGGTAATATGACGTGGGTAATACTTTATAGTCGCCTTACCTTACCATAGCTTTAGAGAACGTAATAGGCTTATTAAAGAGTATGAGAATGAATATAAGATAGAAGTCCAAAAAGGATTTTTATACATGGAGAAAAGAAAGGAAGATGTAAAATGCCAAATAATATAACAAATAAACTAATAATAAAAGGTGAAAATAAAAAGGTTCAAGAAGTTTTAAATTTTATTAAGATTGAGAAAGAAGATAGTGAAGTAATTAATGGAATAGGAACTATAGATTTCAATAAAATTACTCCAATGCCTAAATGGGTATATGGATCAAATTCCAATGTTAATGGAATATCAAGAAAAGATGAAGAAAAGTATGCAGAAGAAAATACTTGCATAAAATGGTCAAGGAAAAATTGGGGAACTAAATGGAATGCCTATAGCCAAGGAGATAAAAGAAATACTGAAAACACAATATATTTTCAAACTGCATGGAATGGAGTACCATCATTAATATCAAAAATAGCATGGATATTTACTGATGTAGTTATTGAATATAGTTGGGCTGACGAAGATTTCGGGCATAATGTAGCACGATTTAAATTTAACGATACAGAAGTTTTAGAAGAGTATGCTCCAGATGGTGGAACTAAAGAAGCTTATGAATTAGCATTTGAAATTACTCAATCTACTCCAGAAGACCATGATTTAGTTTTTAATTCTGAAACTAATACCTATGAATGGCAGGAAGATGAAGAAGAATAGAAATAATAGATCAATGGTTGAAAGATATTCAAAAGGAGGAAATAGAGTGATATTAGAATTTAAATTATATAAATTAAAAGAAACTTCTGTAATGTATAAAGTGGCTGTGGAGGATAGTAACAATCCTAATGAATTCATTATAGTAGGAGAGCAGCTACTATCAAAGGATTATGATTGCTATAAAGTTATCCAATCAATAGATAATGAGGATTTGAAATTAATTAGTGGTTTAAAACTTGATGAGTTTGGGTTTTTAATTAAAAAAGATGATTTAGAACTAACTGTAGATTGGGGATATGAATCGCTAGAGCTAGATATACCTAAAGATTATTTAACGCTGGATATTATAGAAAATATTCAAAGATTAAATTCTTAAAAGTAAAGGAGTGGAAGAAAAGTGACTCATTATTTTTATATAACTCCAGAAGAATACGAAGAAGCTGAATTAAAATGCGTCCATAAGAAAATGTTAAACAATAGAGTTCATAACCTTGGATGGGATAAAGAAAGAGCAATTAATACACCTCCAATTGTAAGAAATAGAAATTTAAATCAAACTTACGCTAAAATTGCTAAAGAAAACGGAATTAGCTTAGATTCATTTGCATATCGAATTAATCATGGGTGGAGCTTGGAAGAAGCATCAACTACACCAATCATGGATTTAAAAGTACACATGAGGGAATTAGGCAAAGCATCAAGGAAATATCCAAAGGAATTGATAGCTCTAGCTGAAGAAAATGGGATCCCTATAAAGACATTTTATAAAAGAATAGAGATAAGAAAAATGGATCCATATGCAGCGGCTACAACACCATTAATAGTTGGCACCGAAAGAGCTCTATTAGGTAAACAAGCTGCAATGAGAAATGGAAACCTATATTAAAGAAAAACAGGAGTGATAATTAATGATGGGAACTAGGAACCTATGGGATAAGCTAAGTTCTAAAAGAAATTATAGCTCTTTTGTAGGAAACAAGGTTAAGAAATATGATATAGATTTTAAAATTAAATATATAAATGGCACACATAGAGGGCCAGGTTGTACAGGAACCTTAGAATCTTCTATGTATATTCAAATGGAAGAAGAGAATAAGTTTCAAGAAGAGTTACTTGAAGCTATATCTGATGAGGACTTGGGTGACATCTGGGAAGTCATAAGAAATTAATAATTCAATGGTTAAATAATCTAAACAGGTCGTTTGAAGCAAATATATCTATAGTGTTCTAGTAAATTAAAATACTAGGATACGATAGGGAGTATGAGTATATGGAAAAAATAATTTATGCTGAAGAAGGTATTTATGTAATAAATAAAGAGATTTTAAGAATAATTAAAACTAATGATGGAGATATGAGAAAAAGGCGAAGCAAAATTAAAATATCGATTATACCTAAGCTTGGAAAAGGTGGCATAGTGGATAGTCCTACAATAGCAATGGTAGCCGAAGCCGGGGAAGAAGCTGTTATTCCATCAGAAAACAATACACAAGGTAACGAAAAGAAATTACTTTATAGATAGTAAAACAAAGGGTAATAATTATGAAAGAGTAAACAAAAAAGATATGTTCTTTTAAAATTGGATAGCATAACATTAGTAAATAAAAATAGAGATATTACATCATAATATAAAAAAGTATGATATAATTTCCATAAATACTATTTTGAAATTGTTTTAGTATATTATTGTGTCAAATATATGTAGAGATGGATGTGGACAAACTATGAGTACATATTTAATTTAATAAGAGATATTTTAAAAAAATGATAAAGTATGTTTGTAGTTTTAGAAAAAAACAAAAGTATTATATTATGCGGAGGTAAAACTATGTTTACAGGATTTAATCTTAAAATTAAAGAAACTTTTGATAATTATTATTATGATATTGGTAAAAGAAACTATGATACTATGGAAATCTACGCAAAAAAGGATATTGACAAATATATTGATATAAACGAAACTCTTGATGCTACTGAAATGAAATCTGATTGGTTTCCAGAAATAGAAGCTGACATTTTTATATCACATTCTCATATAGATGAAAAGTTAGCAATCGGATTAGCTGGGTGGCTTTACGATAAATTTGGCTTAAAATCATTTATAGATTCTTGTGTTTGGGGTTATTCAGATAAATTGCTAAAAACTATAGATGATAAATATTGTTTAAGCGAAAATAGTGCACCTTCTTATAGCTATGAGAAAAGAAACTTTTCGACAAGCCATGTCCATATGATGCTTTCAACATCTTTAACAAGTATGATAGATAAAACCGAGTGCATATTATTTTTAAACACATCTAACTCAACATCTACCACTAATGACACCATTAAGAATGAAACAAATTCTCCTTGGATTTATTCGGAAGTTCTTATGAGTAAATTAATACGAAAGACTGGATTATCTCAAGATAGAATAAAAAATATAGTTAGCACACAAAAAGATAAATATACATTTGAAAATTCAACATTAGAAGTTAAATACGATTTGGGATTAAAGCATTTAATTGAACTTAATACCAGTGATTTGACAAATTGGGATGATTTCAATAAAAAATATAAAGATGTAGGAATAAATGCATTAGATACATTATATATGATGAAAAATGTAAATATTTATTCAACATAATAATTTAAATGGAGGTAATATATGAATGATAATATAAAAATGTCAACTGAAGTAATTCACAAGGAAATTGATTTAATACAATCTTGCATATCAAGAATGGCAAGCAATTCATTCTTTTTGAAAGGTTGGTTAGTATCTTTGATAGCAATACTGTTAACATTACTTCCTAATACCGGAAATAGATTGTTACTTTTGGCAATATTAATAACTGTTATACTTTCATTTTGGTATTTGGACGCATTTTTTTTAACAACAGAAAAGAAATATAGAAAAATGTATAAATGGGTATTAGAAGAAAGACAAAAAGGTAATTATGAAAAATTATATGATCTAAATCCTAATAGATTTTCAAAAGATGTTGGTAGAATAGCTAAGGTTATGATTTCTCAAACTTTAATATGTTTCTATGGTATTCCAATGTTACTAGTCATTGTAGTAATAATATATAAATTGATTCAGTTAATCAAACAATAAAGAATCAGTTATTAAGTTATATCTGGATTTTATACTGGTAAAATAAAGATCTTAATATCAATGGGATATTAAAAGGGCAAATGGGCCATGTAAGTAATAAACTTACATGGCCTTTTATTGTTTTTAAATTCAAAAGGGGGGAATATAAATAATGATTATAATGGATAGCTATAAAGACTTATGTAAACAAATATCTATACTGGAGGAGACAAGGGCGACATTAGAAAATGAAATGTATGTATTAAATAAGTTATTAACTAATACTGTACCAAAGAATATAAAGGCTATGAGTTACAATGATATGCCAGTAGGATCTAAAGATTTTACATCATATGATAGGATTATGTGTAGATTAAAAGTGGCAGAAGAAAAGTTAATAAGCGTAAAAGAATTACACTTAGAATTATTGGAAAGTAAAGATAAAATTAAAGATGATATATCTCAGTTGGAAGGGATACATTACAAAGTTGCATATCTTAAATATATAAAAAATAAAAAATTAAAAGAGATTGCAGAGATGTTAAATAAAGATGAAGGATCAATAAGAAACATATCTTGTGAAATAAATAAAATGAGATAAAAAATGACATCAATATGACATTGTGATAAAAATAATGATTATATGATACTATAATTGTAGATGGTTATATAAATTAATATTAAATACTAAGTCAGCAGAGATGCTGGCTTTTTCTATTACGCAAGAAAGGAGTTTCCATGAGTAATGAAGTATGGATGGAAAAATTAATAAAGTGGAATCCAAAAACAAAACAGGCTTCTATAAAAAAATATAATGAAAAAAATTATTGTAAAAGGTTTAATAAAAATAAATATTGTAAGTATTACATAGGTAGCAGCAGTCATATAATTAGCTGCTTAAATTTTTGTACACTTAGAAACCTTTATAATTACAATAAACAAGTTTGTAAAATAAATACAAGTTATAGCTGCTATAGACGTAGAAAAGAGTTTGTATCATTAACCGAGCAATTAGAAAGTAACCAGGGAGCTTTAAGGCAGGTGAGACAAGATTAATACTGTTGAGCCCATAAGGGACTTTACACTAATTTTAGATATAGCAGATTATTTAAAAGAACAAAGAGAAAGAGATTATGTGCTTTTTATGTTTGGAATATACTCAGGTTTAAGAATATCTGATATATTGCCCCTTAAAGTTAGGGATGTAAAAGATGCCGAGTATATTTATTTAAGAGAAAAGAAAACCAATAAGGAAAAGAGATTCCCTATAAATGATGAGCTTAAAGAAATATTAGATATATACATAGTTGGTAAAAGAGACTATGAATATTTGTTTAAAAGAGAAAAGGGGAAGAATACTCCAATCACAAGACAAAGGGTATGGAAAATATTAAATGATGCTGCAGATCAGTTTGAATATAAAGATAAAATAGGTTGTCATACTTTAAGAAAGACCTTCGGTTACTGGCTATATCAAGATACTAAAGATGCAGTCGCAATACAAGAAATATTAAATCAGAGCGATATTTCTATTACTAAAAGATACATCGGTGTCAACCAGGACACTAAAGATAAAGTAATGAAAAGTCTATCCTTCAAAAAGAAGAGATAATTTTTTTTATACCTCATGGTTTACTTATTTAAGGGACATCAAACATGGAGGTTAATTTTTTGGTGCATATAATAGTAGGGAATTTTAAAAGCATAGTTGACAGAATAGTAAGATGTGTAAAGTATCACACAATTCATAGGTATGTCTTAAAGCATTGATATGCAAGGGTTATAGATATTAATGAGTAAAGACATATAAAACGTATAAGTCCGCAAGAAATTGTAAAATAAAATTATCGTAGCACTTTGAATAGCAAGTGCTACGATAAAGGGGGTGTAAAAATGGCAAGAAATGATAGCTTTGAAGACCTAATTGAGAGCCACTTAGACGAGATAGAGCAATGGTTAGAGCAAAATAACACAGATAAAGAAATAGCGAATAAACTGGGAATTGCATACTCAACATTTAGGAAATATAAGGGAATTAGCGTAGCACTCAAGGGCAGATATGCTACGGTAAAAGACAATAAAAACCAGGAAGTTGAGAAGGCGCTTTATAAAGGCTGCATTGGTTATGCTTACCATGAAGAAATAGCTAATAAGGTTAAGGAAGAATACTTAGCTGAAGATGGAAAGACTATTCTTTCTAGGGAAACTGTTAAAGTGGTTAATGTAAAAAAATATAAAGGACCTGACTTGAATGCACAAAAGTACTGGCTAAACAATAAAGAGAAGACTAAGTGGAAAGAAGATCCTCACAAAGTTGCGAATGATAAGAAGCTCACTAATCTTAAAGAACAAGAAATAAACTTAAGAGTTATAGATATATAAGGAGAAGCAATGGCTATATATAGAAAGTGTACTCAATGTAGAAAGAAGGTGCCAGGGTATACACTGTGTAAGTGTGAAGAGAAAAAGAAATTAAATAGCTACAAGGATTATAAACGTAGAAGAATGATGGATAAAGAAGAAAGAGAACGGCAAGCCTTCTATTCGAATAACACATGGCTTACATTATCTGAGGCTATAAAGATACATTACTTTGGTTTATGCATAGTGTGTTGGTCAAGAGAGCTGATAGAAGAAAGTGAATACACACACCATATAGAAACGATTAAAGATAGATTCTATTTAAGGCTACGTGAAGACAACTTAGCACCACTGTGTGATAGGTGCCACAAGAGAGTGCATATACTAATGGACAATAACATTAAAGATAAGATTTATATACAAAAAACTTTAAAGAACTTAATTAATAAGTTTAATCATGAATTTTATTAACCCGGGGGAGGGGCGAAAGGTTTTATAAAAATATAGAAAGTCCCTGGTGCTCTCTCGGTCGAATAAATATCCCAAAATGAAAGTTTTAAAATTTAAAATAAAGAAGGTGAAAAATTTGGCTAGACCATGCAAAGTTATAGAAAGCCAAAGCAGGCACAATACAAAAGAAGAAATTGAAGCTAGAAAAGAGAAGGAAGAAAATATAAAAGGCCTAGCTGATAAAATTTATGATCCTCCAGAATATCTTTCAAACAGCCAAAAGGATATATACACATTTATAACAGATGAATTAAAAATGACAGGAATATTAACAAATTTAGATGTGTACATTTTATCTACGTGTGCAATATCAGTCGATAGATTAAAGGCTATAGAAACAATAATAAATAAAAATTTAAGCAGCTTATTTAATAAAGACTTAATGAGTGCTAAAGACAAATATACTAAAGATCTATATAGATGCTGCAATGAGTTATCTCTTTCACCACAGTCTAGAGCAAAACTTGGAAACCTAGCCTTAAACAATAAGGACAAAGAGGAAGATCCCGTGATAAAAGCCTTAAAAGATGATGATGAATGATACTTTTAGATAGGGCTTTAGAGTATTGCAAAGATGTAGTAGAGGGTAGAGAGGTAACTACATGGGAAGTTACATTACAGTGTAGTATTTTTATACAAGATTATTATGAAAGACAATATGAAGAAACGTTTGAGTTTTATCTTGATGAGAAAAAACTCAAACGCATAAACAATCTATTGAAACTTTTTAATTATGCTACAGGGTTTGTAGCAGGGAAACAAGTATTAGAAGGCTTAGAAGGATTTCAAGCCTTATTTTTATGTGCAATATTTGGTTGGAGATATAAAACTAACAAGAAGAAGTTTAGATATAGAGATGTAGTTTTATTTATACCCAGAAAAAACGCTAAGACATTTATAACTGCAATAGTATTTTTGTTGCTTATGCTAACAGAACAAAATTATAGTGAGTTCTATTCTATATGTATAGATAGAGATTTAGCTAAAGAAGTAAGAAAGGCAATGGCACAAATAATAAGTGCAAGCCCTAATATAAAAAAACATTTCTTTGTATCCGAAAGCGAAATAGGTATTATAAAATGTAAATTAACAAATAGTTTTTATTATCCAAGGACAAGTAAAGCTAATAAAAATAACTCTATAAGACCAGCTTGTGTTTGCGCGGATGAAGTCGGAGCATTTACAGACAATAAAAACATACAAGCCATGAGAAAAGGTCAATTAAGTGTAATGAATCCATTGATGGTAAAAACAACTACAGCTTATGCAGAATCCGACTCTATAATGTTAGAAGAACTGGATTATGATAGAGCGGTATTAAATGATGTTATAGATAATAAAAGATTATTTGCGTTACTCTATTATGCGACGTTAGAAGAGGCGTGGACAGATGAGGGACTTTATAAAGCAAACCCACTTAGGGTTGAAGAAAATTATAAAGAAATAAAGGCAGATAGAGAAACAGCTAAAATTAAAATTAGCGAACAACAAGAGTTTTTTACCAAAAACTTAAATATATTTTTACAAACAAATGAACTTAATAAATATTTAGATATTAAATACTGGAAAAAGGGTAAAATTACTGATAAAGAATTCAGGAAAAAAATAAAAGGTAAAAAAGTAAATGTTGGAGTAGATATGTCCGTAACTACAGACCTAACAGCGGTAGGCATAGAATTTGAAGATGAAGGTATAATTTATTGCAAATCCAAAGGGTTTTTACCAGAGGATAGCTTAGAAACTAGGAGAGAAAAACACATAGACTACAGAAGATATGAAAAACTAGGCTACTGCGATATACATAAGGGTATGACAGTCAATTATACCCTCGTGGAAGAATATATAAGGGGAATTGAAGAAGAGTATGAGTGCACTATAGAATGTATTGTTACAGACCCTACGAATGCAAAGGAAATGATGGAAAGCTTGGCACAGGATTATGATGTAGTCCTATTAAAGCAAACTTATACTAATTTATCTCCAGCAACTAAGGAGTTTAGAAAAAAAGTCTATGATCTAGAAGTTAGATACGTAGAAAATGAATTGCTAGATTGGAATATGAACAACTCTAGCACAACTAAAGGAAAATCAGATGATGAAATGCTAATGAAGGAAAACAAGAATAAACAAAGGATAGACATGGTAGTAGTCCTTATATTTGCATATACAGAGATCTTAGGAGGCAATACAGGATATGATCCAGTTGCTGCATTAGATAAAACGGATTGGTAAAGGAGGGGGAAAAGGTTGAAGAAAAAACTAAATAAATTACTTAAAAAGACTATCTACAATGAATTATTTATAAAAGATAGTCTTTTTATAATAGGCATTTTTATAATTATTATTGCTAACTTTATTGTAAATTTATATTTTGGGATATACTTTTTAGCTTTTACACTAATAGTCTTTAGTATATTTTTAAATAAATCTACAAGAAAAGAGGTGAAAAAATGATATTTGATAGAAAAATTGAAGAAAAAAGAGATATAACCGCAAATGATTGGAAAGAAGCATATTCATTTGAAAAGGGCTATGATAAATCACCGTTTGATTTAGAAATGAAAGAAAGTACCTATTTTAGTTGTATAAAAATAATCAGTGAAAGTATTGCGAAGTGCCCAATTATTTTAAAAGAAGAAACTGAAAAAGGTGAAACGCTAGCTAAAGAGCATTATCTTTTTGATTTACTTAGAATTAGACCTAATGAATATATGAGTGCCGTGGATACAATTAAGACTTTCGTAGCATTAAGCAAGCACTATGGGCAAGCCGCACTGTATATCCATAGAGATGGGACTAAAATAAAAGGTTTATATCCAGTTAGAATAACAAATATAACAATAGATGATGCTGGATTAATAAAATCTACTATGAATAATAAAATTCTATATGATTATGAAAGTGTTGAATGCGAGATGGGGAGTTGCTTTGATAAAGAACTTATAATTCTAAGAGACTTTACTCTGGACGGCATAAAGGCTAAAGCAACCAGATCTATTATAAGAGAGAGTTTGGATAGTAGTATTAAAAGTCAAAATTATTTAAATAAATTATTCAGCAATGGATTAACAAATAAAATAGTTGTTCAACTTACTTCAGATATTAAAGAAGAAAAGGAAATAAAAAAAGTACAAGAAAAGTTTGATAGGATCTATAAAAATAATGGCAGAGTTTTTACTATACCAGCTGGGTACAATGTACAACCATTAAATTTATCTCTAAGTGATGCACAATATACGGAACTTAGAAAGCTGTCTAAAGAAGAAATAGCAACAAGCCTTTTAGTGCCACTTAGTAAATTAGGAATAATGAGAGATACAGCTACATCTGAAGAACAGGACAATATAAAATTTCTTACAGATTGCCTACTTGTTATTTTTGTAGGCATTGAGCAAGAGCTGGAGTGGAAACTATTAACACCAACAGAAAGGAGTATGGGATATAAAATAAGGTTCAATGTAAACGCATTGCTTAGAACAGATGGAAAAACGCAAGCAGAAATAATTAACAGCTACGTTCGAAACGGAGTGTATGACTTGGATCACGCTAAGGATATCCTAGGAGTTGAAAAGATAGGCGGGGATAAGATTATTACACTTCCAAGTGGCCAAGTATTACTTTCAGATTTGCTTAATGGGAATGTAAGCTATCAAAAAAATAAATCTGATATTGGGAATGATAAAAATGCCTGATTTTGAACAATTATTAATCTTAGAAAGGAGGTGATGATATGCAAATAGAAATACGAAGTGATTCAATTCTAGTTAAAGGCTATATAAATGCCGTTGAAAGAGATTCTAGACCATTATCTAGTCCCAAAGGACAATTTGTAGAACAGGTTAGAAGTGGGGTTTGGAAAGAGGCTATAAATAAAAATAAGGATATCGCAGTATTGCTCAACCATAATTGGAATAAAAAATTAGGGTCAACCAAAGAAAACTTAACATTAAGAGAAGATAATATAGGACTTTATGCAGAGGCTAAAATAACTAATAAAGAAGTTATAGAAAAAGCTAAATTAAATAAACTTGTTGGATGGAGTTTTGGATTTAGGACTAACAAGGACAGCTGGGGGAAAAGTGATGGTGGTATTGATAGAAGATATTTAGATGATATAGAGCTTAGAGAAGTTTCAATTTTAGATGATAGCAGAACACCAGCTTATTATGGTACAAGTGTAGAAACTAGAGATAATGAAGAAATAACAATAGAACTTAGGTCATTTGCAAATGAAGTTTTAATTGAAAAAAGAGAAGATGATAAACCAAGAGATGCGGACCAAGAAATAGAGTTAAAGCTTAAGCTATTAAACCTTGAATTAGAACTATAAAAATTATAGTTCTTTTTTTATACAATAAATTAATAAAGGAGAGATAATAAAAATGACAGTAGAACAAATAAGAGCGTTATTAGATGCTAAGAAATTAGAAATTAGAGGTTTTTTAAATGCTAAAAGTGCTGATGGAGCAGAAAAAGCAATGGGGGAAAAGAGGAATTTAGAAAAACTGCTTAAAGCTGCAGAAGAATTAGAAGAAGAGGAAAAAAGAGATCTAGAAAGTCAAAAGAAAAAGAAGAAAAAAGAAGAAAAAAGAGAAGAAGAGGTAGATGAGTTTAGGGCAATCGTAAAAAGTGTTATGGGTGAGGAGATAACTCCAGAGGAAAGAGCAACAATAAAAACTTCTGATAATTCTGCCGTAATTCCTAAGCAATTTGTTAATCAGCTTCAAGAGATTAAAAAAGGATTTGGATCATTGAAAGAATACTGTGATGTTATTCCGGTTACTAAAAATGATGGAACAATTCCAGTTGTAGATCTAGATCAAAATGAATTACCAGAGGTTAAGGAAGGGGATAATATAGTTGAGGGTACCTTGGTTACAACAGATATAGCATTTAAATGTGCAAAACATGGTTTAATTCAAAGTTTATCTTCTGAAACTGTAGATGATGCAGAAATTGAAATTGAAGGATTAGCTAAAAAGAATTTTGTTGAAATAGTTACTGCGTGTGAAAGCTCAAAAATATTAAAAATAATTAAAGATAATGCTGCTGAAGTAGTAGGTGCAACTGGCTATGAAAACATTGAAACTGTAATGGATACAGCTTTACCAGCTGTTAAAGCTGGATTGATTACACTAACAAATACACAGGGGTTTGCTTATTTAAAGAATCTAAAAGATAAAAATGGTAGACCTCTAAATTTAGTTACCGAAATTGGAGGTAAGTATTACTTCAACGGTAAAGAATTAGTAGCGGCAGATGATACATTGTTGCCAGCAACAAAAGATAAGTATGTATTCTACAGTTTAAACTGGAAAGAAGCTGTTAAGTATTGTGATAGAAAGGCAGTTACGATAGCTAGAAGTACTGAAGCTGGATTTAAAGATGATACTGTGAAAATTAGAATACTGGAAAGATTCGGAGTGGTTAAAGGATCTGTAAGAAGTATAAAGAAAATAGAATTTTAATAAAAGGGTAGCACTAAAAGCTACCCTTTTTATAGGCAGGTGATTATATGACTTTACAAGAAATAAAGGAGTACCTTAAAATTGATGATGATTATGATAGTTTTCCAGAAGAATTAATAGAAACATCACAAATTTATATAGATTCTATGGTTGGAGAATATTATAAGGCAGACCCTAAAGCAGTTAAATTAGCTAATTTATTGCAAAAAAAACTTTGTGCTGATATGTATGAAAATAGAAGCACAGAGGTACCAAGCAATATAAAACAAGATAGAATTGTTACAAGCATATTAGATAAATTAAGCAATTATACCGAGGTGGTGTAGTTATGGCAGATTTAAAGGTTAATATAGGGCAATTAAATAAAAGAATAACTATACAAAAATATACATCAACACAAAATAAAAATGGATTTGATATAGAAGATTGGATTCCATATAAAACTGTTTGGGCATCTGTAAATAATCTTTGGGGTAAGGAATACTACGCAGCAAAGGCAGTGCAGTCAGAAGCCACAATAGAATTTACAGTAAGATATTCTAAAAGTTTAGAAAGTATTAATTCTAAAGAATATAGGCTATTTTGGAATAATAAAGTTTTCAATATTACCTTTTTGGATAATATAAAGTATGAAAACAGATGGCTAAAAATAAAGGCGATTGAAACAACATAACACTTCCAATTTAAGATTTAAGTTGGTAATATATAGATGGGGGTGTTATAAATGAAAAAGATATTAGGGATTATATTAACAAGTACTTTAGTTTTTACACTTATGGGGTGTGGTAATAAGGTAGAAGAAAAAAAGGAAATAAAACAGGAAGTTTTGCAAGATACTGAAAAAGTAAATGAAGTAAAAAAAGAAGAAAAAAAGATTTTAGGTGCTGAAGATGAATTTATATTTAAAAAAGATGGGAAAGACTACTATTCCCTAAAAATTAACGGAGTAAAAACAGCTGATGATTTTGAGTATAAAGAATATCTTCCAGAAAGTAATAGAAATCACATAATTGAAGTCGATTATACTTATAAAAACATAGCCAAAGATGATGAAAAAGAACTACAAATACATGGTGACAACTTAAAGATTATGGATTCTACAGGTGCAATGGCCGAAAGCTCTTATATGTTCCCAAAGCAGCAGCCAAAAGTAACACCAGTAGGTGGAAATTGCACAGTACAATCTTATTATGGACTTGCTAATAAAAGTGATAAAATAAAGATAAACTTTACCAGTGGTACCTTAAAGCAAACAGCAGAATTTGAAATATTGATAAAATAAAAAGAAAGACCTTTTATAGGTCTTTTTTGTTTGGAGTGAAACAGGATGTTTTATATATGCTTGATTTTAAATACAATAGGAGCTACTCTTAATTACTTTACATTCAAAAACACTAAAGATAAAGGTAATTTAATTTGTGCAGCAATACAAATATTGATAATTGGCTTTATTATGACGGTGATTTGATGGCTGGTGGAATAGAAATGGTAGGATTTGAAGAAATTGAAACCTTATTACAAGATATGACTATAGATGAAGCGGATGAAAAGAAGGCTATGAAAAAAGCAATAGAACCTATAAAAGCAGGATTGGAAAAAGATACTCCAAAAGGGGAAACTGAAAAATTATCTAAAATAAAAGCAACTGTAAAAAAAGAAGGATTATCTACAGTAGGAATAGTTAAAACGGATGCCTGGTGGGATAAATTCCAGGAGTTTGGCACAAGCCAACAAAAAAGAAATGTAGGATACTTTGATAAGAGTTTTAAAAGCACGGAAGGTAAGGCGTTAGATATATTAGCTAAAGAATTACTGGATAAAGCAAGGTAAGGGTGATGATAGATGAAGATAAAACAATATCTACTAACTGTACTAAATAATAAAGAAATAATAGACTTGCTACCAGATAGACGTGTATACTTACTCCATGCTAACAATCCAACTAAGGATCTATATATAGAGTATGAAATAATAAACGAATATGGGGCTGACTATAGCGAAAATAAAGAAGATTATACCACTTTTATAGTACAAATAGATATATTTAGTACAGGAGATTATACAACTCTAGAAAGCACAGTAAAAAAAGTAATGATAGAGAATGGATTTAATCGAGATATGGCCGCAGATCTCTATGAAGAGAAAACTGGGCTACGCCATAAGGCAATGAGATTCTCAATAGATCTAAAGACTAGTGAAAACTAGTCTTTTATAATGCAAAAAAATATAAAAAAAGAAGGATGGGATTTAATATGGCAAATAAAATAGTACCAGTAGTGGGGCTTGAAAGACTATACGTAGCAAAGCTATTGACAGATGATATAACCGGAGCTACGTTTGATGTTCCAAAATACTTTGCAGGAATAAAGGAAATAGGGATAAAACCAAAGGTGAATAGTGATGAGTTTTATGCAGAAAACCAGCTTTGGCTAAGTGAAACAACTTTAGCAAATATAGACGTAGAAATAGATATTACGGACTTAACGAATGAAGATGAAGCTATGCTTTTAGGACATAAAATAGCAACAGAGGGTGGAATTATAAAGAGTGCTGATGATATTGCTCCAGAAGTTGCACTTTTATATAAAGCAAACAAGGGTAATGGTAAAGCAAGGTATGGAATAATCTACAAAGGTAAATTTAGTATTGGAGATGAAGACTTTAAAGGAAAAGAAGGCAAAGCTAATTTCCAATCTAAGAAACTAAAAGCTACTTTTGCTCCATTGCATAGCAATAGTATGTGGTCTTATAAAATTGATGAAGAACAGGGAATGGACGATACAAAGTTTTTTGCTAAAGTTACTGTACCAACAGTTAAACAGCCGTAATTTATAGGGTAGATTAATTTCTACTCTTATTTCTATTATAAAATTAAAAAGGTTTGAATTGAATGAATAAATATAAGGACTTATATATTTTAAAAATAAAAATCATAACACAGGAGGGTTTGTAAATGTTAGATAAAGTAAGAAAACAAATAATAGATGATAAAGAATATAGTTTTAGGATGACCAATAGAACAATTAGGAAAATAGATGAGAAATATGGGAATTATGGTTCTATAATTTACGGGTTAATGGAAGGGGAGCAGTTTTATACAAATTCTTTAAAGTTAGTATCTATGTGCTGTATTGATATGGAAAAGGTACTTATGGATAAAGACAAAATGATATATGAAGAAAAAATAAAAGAATGGAATATAGAAGAATTGGAAGATACATTAACAGGAGAGCAATACCAGGACATTACAACTTTAGCAATTAACCTTTACTTTGATTACATGGGACTTAATGATAACGAAGATAAAAAAGAAACAAGTAAGGAAAAAAACTAACTGGCCAGTCAAAAAGATCTCATGAGATAGATTTTGACTGGCTATTTTATATATCTAAAGTACATTTAAATTATACCAAGGAAGAATTTTGGGATAGTACCCACAGAGAGATATGCGAAATGTGGAAAGCACACATTAAATTTAATGAATGGGAAGTAAAAAATGATGATAAAAATAACACCACAAGTGATACAAATTATAAAAAAGTAAATATAGAGGATATATCATTTTTGTAAGAAAGGGGGTAAATAAATGGCTAACGATACTGAAAAACGTATAACGGCAAAAATGGTGCTTGATACCACAGGGTTTAATTCTGGAATAAAAGGTGTAAACAGTAGCCTTAAAGGTGCACAATCTGAATTGAAATTAGCAAGTGAAGGTATTAAAAGCTTTGGTAAGGATTCTGAAAAGCTTAAAAGTGTGCAAGAAGCACTAGCAAAACAAGTGGATCTACACTCTAAAAAAATAGATATATATAAACAAAGCATGGAAAAGGCTACTAATAAAATGCAAGATAATATTAAAGAAAGAGATAAGTTAAAAGATTCTTTAGATAAAGCTAATAAAAAATATGATGAAGCTGTAAAAATGTATGGCAAGGAAAGTGAACAGGCTAAGAAAGCTAAAGAAGAAGTAAACAAGCTGACAGATGAACATAAAAAAGCAGAAAAAGCTGTAGAATCTAATGCTAAGCAAGTACAAAACTATGAAACTAATATGAATAAAGCTAATGCTGAAATGGTAAAAACACAGGGAGAGCTTAAAAAGGTTAGTGGAGAATTAGATAAGCAAAATAATAAATGGGCGGTATCAAGCGAGAAATTAAAAGACCACTCTGAAAAGTTAAAAAAGACAGGCAGTGCAGTAAGTGGAGTAGGAGATAGTATATTAAAATGGACAGCACCTATTGCAGCTGCCGGAATTGCAAGTGCAAAGCTAGGAACAGATTTTAATGAAGCTATGTCTACAGTTGCAACTCTAATACCTGGCAATCAAAAGCGATTGCAAGAATTAAAAGGTGATGTGCAAAATGTTGCAATAGAAACTGGAAAATCCACAAGTGATATAGCAAATGGTACATACCAGGTTGTATCTGCTTTTGGAGATGCAAGTGATACCATGGAGAAAGTTAAAATAGATGCTAAAGCAGCAACTGCTGGAATGGCAACTACAACTGATGCATTAAATTTAAGTTCTGCAGTAATGAAGGGTTACGGTGATACCACAGCAAAAGCGAATGAGAAAGTAATGGATATGTCTTTCATGACAGTAAAATTAGGGCAAACAGATTTCCCAAGTCTAGCATCCAGCATTGGTAAAGTTGTTCCCCTTTCTAATGAATTAAAAGTAAGTCAGGAAGAGATGTTTACTGTTTTTGCTACTGGTACCGGTGTAACAGGAAATGCCAGCGAAGTAAGCACACAATACAGAGGAATTTTACAAGCTTTAATGGCCCCAACAAAAGAGATGACTTCTTTAATAAACAAACAAGGATTTGCAGATGGTAAAGCCATGATGGAGAAAAAGGGCTTAGCAGGTACTATAGAGTTAATAACAAAAAAAGCTAAAGAAACTAATACTCCATTACAAAAATATATAGGTTCTATAGAGGGACAAACTTTAGCTTTAGCATTAGCTGGAGAGCAAAGTGGAGTGTATGCGGAAAAATTAGAAGGAATGAAGAATAGTTCCGGTGCCATGAATGAAGCATTCGACGAACAAACTAAAGGTATAAATAAAACTGGATTTGCATTTAAGCAAGGCATGATTAAAATGCAAGTAGCAGGGCAAAAAATGGGAGATGCAATGGGCCCCCTTTTAGAAAAGGGCGCTGAATTACTTACAACATTAGCAGATAAATTGGGAAGTCTATCTAAAGAACAGCTAGAAAACATAACCAAATGGGGCATGATGGCTATCGCAACAGGTGGAACATTAAAAGTAATGGGCGGAGGAATATCTACTTTAGGAAATTTAGGTAAGGGCTTAAGTTGGGTAACAGGGAAATTAAGCGCAGCTAAACTAGCAACAGAGGGCGTAGGATTAGCAAGTGGGATTGCTAGTACTGGTGGAGTTGCTGGGCTTGCTGGTGGATTAGGTGGAGTTGCATTAGCAGCTTTGCCATGGGTTGCTGGGGCGGTGGCAGTAGGAGCTGCAGCATATGGAATTCATAAAGTATTATCTAAAGATGTTAATCCAACGATGGATTTGTTTAAGGATAAAGTAGTGACTACTGGCGAAAATGTGAATGCAGCTTATTCAGGAATGGCTGGAAACGTAGAAACTGAAACTATAAAAATATCTGAAAGTACTAAAAAGGCAGTAGGTGCTTATATAGAGCTAGATAAAGGAGCCACAGATTCTCTAAATAGTCTATATTTTAATTCTATAGCAGTAACCGATAAAAATAAGAATGAACTAATCAGTAAGTATTCAGAAATGGGTACAATGATTAATGAAGGATTGAAAAAAGATAGGGATCAAACAACCCAGGATCTAACGGACTTTTTTGCTACTTCAAAGGTTATAACTGAAGGCGAACAAGCGAATATATTGCAAGGTGTAAATGAACATTACGAAGAGAGAAAAGGTGTAACAGATATTTACCAGCAACAGATTACAGACATTTGGAACAATGCCGCTGAAAACAATAGAGGTATAAATGAGCAAGAATATAAAACAATAATGGATATAAAACAGAGGCAAAAGGAACAGGCTGTAAAAGTTTTATCTGAAAATGAACTAGAGGCTGGAGTCATAATGGAAAGAATGAAAGAACATGACGGTAGGGTTACAAAGGAACAAGCTAGTCAACACATAAACACCTTAAATGAAAGCAGAGATAAGGCTGTTAAAACCGCCAATGACGAATATGAGAAAAGAGTTGCTGCAATACTGAAAACTAAGGCAGAAGGCGGGAAAATGAGCCAAGAAACAGCTGATAAATTAATTGCAGAGGCAGCAAGACAACGTGACGGTATAGTTGAGAAGGCAGAGGACACGAGGAAAACAGCAGTAGACAAAATATTTAGTATGAATAAAGATTTATCCAACAACGTAGATGCAACAACTGGGAATATAGTAAAGTGGTATCAAAAAATATTCACAGGGTGGGATAAGTGGAAACCAAGTAAAAAAAATCTTGAATATAGCATAACAGGTGGTGGCGGAAATAATAAAGCTACTATAGCAGAGCAATGGACAGGTTCAAATTATTTCAAAGGTGGATTAACAACCCTACATGAAAGGGGTGAAGAAATTTATGATCTCCCACAAGGTACTAGGATATACAATGCAGAAAGAAGCGAACAAATAGTAATGGCCACGGCAGAAAGCGTAGCAGAAAAAGTTGCTAATAGTATGTTTAATAACTTTAATAGCGGCAGTGGGGAACAGACAATAATAGTACCAGTCAATTTGGATGGTAGAGAATTAGCAAGGGTAATAGCACCGTACGTAAGTAGGAATCTTGCTACATCAACCATGGGCAGGAGGTAGACAATGTTAATAAATAATGTAAGCATAAAGAGTTTTGGGGCGGAATTATTAAACCTAGATATTCAAAATGCAGAATTGATAACAAAAGAGGAATGGCCAGAAAAGTTACATTCCCCCTTTACTATAAACCAAAACTTTTATTATAAGAAGATAAATGTTGAGCTATTAGTATCAGGCACAGATAGAGAAGATGTATTAACTAAATGTAGCAATTTAAAGAATAAGCTTAAAAAATGTACATTAAAATTTCATGAGCTTCAATATTTTTACGATTGCACATTAGAAAATGAAAGAATAGAAAAATCAGTAAGAATAAATAGGGTTAGATTATTTTGTACGCTTAACTCTTCTTATGCTTACAAACCCCAAGTAACAGAATCTCTAAATCGAATCCTAATCAAAACAATAAATGTATCAGGCAACTTGGAAACTCCAGCAATAGTAGAAATAACTCCATCTGTAGAAGCCATAGATCTAGTTATTACTGGACTATCTGATGATCCTATAATAATTAAAAATCTAAAACAAAATAAAAAGATAATAATAAGTGGAGAAGATTGTACAGTGCTGCAAGATGGTATTAATAAATTTTCAGATACAGATCTGTGGGAATTTCCAAGACTAAGACCTGGCCCCAATACAATAACGCTATCTAAAAATACAATGGATATAATGATTAAATATAAAGGGAGATGGATATAGAATAAAGGGTTTTTTCTTCCAGTGTAGAAATGAATATACTGGAAGGAGGTGTTGAAATATGGATAAAAACAGTATTTTTAGTCCAACTAAGGACGAAGCTAAAAAGATAGCAGATGATTATTGGGCAGATTTAACAGATTATAGGGAAAAAACTTTTAATTATCTACACGATTTGATAAAAGCAAACGCACAATCGGGAAATTATAAAATAACATCTGAAATATTAAAATCTGAAAAAGATTATATCAAAGAAAAGCTTGAAGATTCTGGTTATAAAACTAAGCTATTAGATCAGCATCAAGATCAAAAATATATGTATATAGAAGTTTCGTTTGAATAAGAAAATTTAGTAAGAGCCTTAGGGCTCTTTTTATTTCAAAAAAAGGAGGTTTAATGATGATAAAATTCTTAAGAAATATCTTTACTAGTAAAAAAAACAAGGAAATAGAAATGCTTAAAACAAAAATATCTAGTTTAGAAAGTGAAGTTAGATTGATAAATAAGAGGAAATAAGAAAGGATGATGAAAAATGTTAAAAATAAATAAAAAAATAAACTTAACTGGGTACAGCACAATAGGAGAGGTGCAAGTAGTATATTTAGATGCTTCAATAAGCACAGATGGCTCTAGCAATGCCAGTAAGAGCACTACAATTCTAAACCAAGATTTGTACAATAAGAATAAAATTGAAATAAGAAAAGACATTCTGGCATTTAGCAACGAAGCATACAAAGTAGAAGATGAAATAATAGGAGGTACAATATAGATGAAACTAAGTAACGAAAGAATTTTAAATGATGCTGCAGCGCTTGGATCTATTTCTAATAAAGAATTGCCTGTAAAGGTATCTTATGCAATAGCTAAAAATATAAATAAAATAGAATCAGAACTTAAAGTTTATAGTAATGAGAAACAAAAACTAATAGATAAGTATAGTGAAAAGGGTGAAGATGGTAAGACTTTAATAGATACAGAAAATAAGATTAAGATTGCAGATGAATATTTAGATGATTGGAATAGAGACATTGAATTGCTCTTAGCAATAGAGAATGAAGTGGACATACACAAGTTTGATATAAGTTTACTAGAAGGTTTTAGTATGTCTCCATCTGAATTAATGTTGATAGATTACATGATAGAAGGATAATCTCTAACCTAGTTTAGACGGAAGGAGGTTAATAAATGCTACAACTTTATGATCTAAATAAAGTAAAAATACAAGGATTAAAAGAATATAAAGATTTAAATATAGAAAGCATTTTATCCACAGGAGATAAGAGGCTTTCTTTTTTATATCCTTCAAATTTAAGCAAGAATATAAAAGAAGAAGGATATATAAGAACTAAAACAGATGAATTTGTAATAAAAGAAATTACAGATAATAAAGAATGGAAATCCATTAAAGCTACATTAAATATAGAATCCCTAGAAGGTCAGCCATGGGAGCATTTTGACACTACAGAGAAAACTATAGTTGAGTGCTTAACTTTAGCATTAGCAGGCACAGGGTGGACAGTACAAGCTAACAATGTAACTAAAAAAAGGACTGTAAGAAAAACAAATTGTAGTACTTGGGATATTATCCAGCAGGCTAAAAAAACATATCTAGCTGAGATGGAATTTGACACTATAAATAAAAAGATAAATATAGCTGAAAAACTAGGTAGTGATAAGGGAGTCTATTTTATAGACTCCTTAAATCTTAAAGACTTTGATATACAGTCTAATAGCTATGATTTTTATACAAGAATTATAGCTATAGGTAAAGATGATCTTAAGGTTACAGTAGAAAATTATCAGTATAGTAATAAGAAAAAAACTCTTATATGGAAAGATGAAAGATACACAGTATTAGAAAGTCTTAGAGAAGATGCTACTGCTAAGCTAGAAGAGTTATCCAAACCATATAAAGCCTACAAAGCTGATATTATAGACCTTGCAAGTATAAATGATAAGTATGGCATCATAGCTTATGGATTAGGAGATACCATTACATTAATATCTAAGTATAAAAGCATAAAAGAGAAACAACGTATTGTAAAGATTACAGAGTTTCCTGAAGAACCTGAACGTAATACTTGTGAAATTGCTAATACTCTTTTGCGATTTGAAGATATACAAAAGGAGCAACAAGACACTACAGATACTGTAAATAACATTACAACTGATAATGGTACAGTAGATGGAAGTGCTATAAATAGTATTAAAACAGAGCAGATAAGCGACTTTGAAGTAAGTGTAGGTAAGATAACTAATTTAACAGCTATAAATATAAGAGTAGATAATTTATATGTAAAAAAAGCTGATATAGATTCTCTTAATGCAGTTAGTGCAAGGATTGGAACAGTGGAAATAACT